>JADFYA010000449.1 GCA_015233285.1 Deltaproteobacteria bacterium
TGAGGACGTAGGCATTCCGGTTGTAGCTGTCTTGCGAATAACCAGCCTTGGTCTTCCAGTCGTCGTTATTGTACTGTTGACGACCATACATCAGGTTGACGCCGACAATGCCGACTTTGGTGAACAGGTTAGCCCAACCACCCCATTCATTGGTGTCATACATTTTGCCGGAGACCAGTAACGGCCGGCCATAACCTGAATCAAACCCACCGGCGGTGCTGACATAGTGGGTAAAACCTTCAATGTTCCGGCCGATGTAGGGATTCATCTTGAAAGTGACCAGGCCGAAGTTAATCTGGACGGGCATGTTAACCAGGAAGCAATTAGCTGAGTTATCCACTGCGTCTGGGGTGCCTTCCCATTTTACCTGTCCCCAGGCAACGGCGGGGGCAATGTAAAACATCTCACTGCGGTAAGCAAACTTCATTTCGACGCCGGGAACATTCCAGTACATATCGGTGCCCGTGGCGGGAGCTGTAAAAGAACCGCCGACTTTTCCACCCGGAGGAGCAAAGAAACCGCCCATGAAGGTGAAAGGACCGGAGCTGTAGGAGTAGTTCGCCACTGGGAGCCGTTCATAGTTCGGGTTACCCCAGCCGATCATGATGATGTGGTTATTAACGCCAAGACCCATAAGTTGGGGCGGGTTGAACCGGGCGGCAATGGGCTCGGTCTGGCCAGCTTGGATCTGATGGTTTCCGAAGTGATACACTCCATAGAGTTTGCGGAGATTGACGTCCCTGGGGCGAAGTTCGTCATTGCCCAGGCCGATTTCGAAGTAACCGGTAACATTTTCTTTCTTGAAGGTACCGTAGACTCGGGAATGTCCCGGCATATTCAAGAAGTTAGAGGTAACATTTTCTTTTTGGTTAACGGTCAGCATTTTGTCTTTGGTCGACCAGCCTAAGTCAGTGTAGGCCAGAAAGCCTACCTTAAACTCGGCCATCGCCGGGGCGGCCAGCATGAGGCACACTGCCACGGCTAAACACGCGACTAACAGTTTCTTCATTCTCTTTCCTCCTTAAGGCTTTCATTTTATTAATTTAAATCAGGCAACAATTACTCCCCCTTGTTCTTTTCTCACCCCCCTTGGCCTTGCCTTAGTAAATGTTTAACCATCCCTCGTTTCGTAACTTCTTTAAGCTGACAATCTGTTTTTTTTTGAACTCTCAGATTACGCCTGCGGGGATCCCCGCGGACCTTATCTATCTAAATGATTTACTTGGATTACCATCCACTATATCCGCTATAATTGTGTGACAAATTAACACCAAATACTGATGCTGTCAATGCTTTTTTATTCCTATAAATTTTTTTTTGGATTCAGGCTCGGTGAGCCGCAACACCTCTTCACTACAGGCATTTTTCAGGATAGGTCCTTATTCAGCCGAACCAGCGGTCCAAATCCATTGAATTGAGGCAACGACTTTTAGATTTCTCGCTTCGCTCGAAATGACAGAGGAGAGGACAGTCCTGAATATAAAAGTGGACCACCCGGGGTGACGATGTAAAGTTGTCATTCCGAGCGAAGCGAGGAAGCCTGGCCCATCCGAAGGTGGTCAAGCCGCACCGTCCGATCAGCCGACTTTGGCCTTCTCCTCCTTAGCTCTAGCAATTTGAGCCTCAATCCATGGCCCCACTTTATCGCCGTGATATAGCTCCTTTAATTCCTCATCAAGTTCTGAAGGCTCGATAACTAAAATCCAACCGTCACCATAAGGGTCACGATTGATCAGGGTCGTATCATCTTCAAGCGCTTCATTGATACTGATGATTTCGCCGGATACGGGAGAACACAGTTTGCCTATCCATTTTCTAGATTGTATCTTGCCGCATACATCGCCCTGCTCCACCTCATCCCCTTCTTCGGGCAGGTCGATAAACACAACATCACCGGCTTCTTTTTGGAAAAAGTCGGACATCCCCACGATCACATTACCATCTTCATCCACTTTCGCCCAGCTATGCTCCTCATGGTAATATAGATCGTCTGGTAGATTGTATCCTTCATATACGGCCATGTTTTCTCCTCTTCTTAAAGGGCGGACAATAGTTGCGCTATTTCATTTATTTCTTCCGGGAGGGGCGGTAGTCCGGCTTTGACCCGTTTTTTGTTGTCAAATTCGTCAATCGCATATACCTTCCCTTGTTTCTTGATCAAATCGACCTGGGCCAGGACCCCGTCGGGAACACAATTGGAGGCCGCGGCCATGTTTTTAAGGGCGGTCATGATATCCGTAATCCTGACTCCTTGGGGACATCGCTCCTGGCAAGAGTAGCAGGCGGAACAAAGCCAGACAAACCCGCTCTTCAGGACTTCTTCTTTGAGCCCAAGCAAAACCTGGCGGATAATCCGCCTGGGGTTGTAGTTGTCATTAATACGGCGGACAGGGCACGAAGCCGAACAGGTGCCGCAAGAAAAGCATCGCGATATCTGTTGCCCCCCTTCTGTCTGGGCCACCTCGTTAGCAAAATTGAAATCGCTGTTGGCGAGATCCACCGTTTTTTGTTTTTGTTCCATCAGTTAGCCCTAATCTAACGCGATATCTTATTTAGCTGAAGGCTGCAAGGGTTGACCAGGCTTTTCTTTTTTTACCTTTTTCTTTTCTTTCTTTTCGTCTTCTTCATCTTCAGCGGCAAACCGGGCAATCACTTCTTTGGTTTTGACGGAGTTCAGGTTCATGCCCAGGTCCTTACTTGAGATACCCATAGCCAGACCCATCAATTGCGTCATATAGAAGACCGGCAGGCCGTATTCAACAGCAAACCTGGTCTCAATACTTTTCTGGTTATTATCATACATAACATTGCAAAAAGGACAGACCAGGG
>JADFYA010000044.1 GCA_015233285.1 Deltaproteobacteria bacterium
AAACCAGAGGTGGGTGGCTCAACCATCCCTCTTTTTTATAGCACAACAGGTATTGGGATTAAAGTGGTAAACTTTGCGTCCCTGGGCCAGAGCCTTTAGAGCTACCCATTTGAAACAGCGAAGAGCCTTTCGTTTTAACCAACTCTCAAAGACAAAAGATATCTTTGTGTGGCGTTTAATGAAAAAGGTCATTCGCCGTCATCTTAACCAGGACATTGGAGCCGAAAAGCTTCAAAAAGCCTATCGTAAGAGGAAAAAGGCCGAATAGGACCCCGAAGATAAGTCGAAGAATTGTCGAAGAAAACTCGAAGAGGGGAAACATAGCTCAGGGTAGACGTTAGTCGTAACAGGCTAAAGAAACAAATTAATTTAAAAATTCAACTCACCGAAATGTCGAAGAGGTGGCTGCCTCGGTGGGACAACCGCATAAATGCCGTGTTAAATTCTCTGAAAAATCAGGGAATGGAACACGGCATTTTTATTTTCAATACATATAGGAGGAAATCACTATGGAGACTCAAATGACGCAGCGGCCGCAATGGCTGGATGACAGACAAGTTGCCGAAATGACGGGGCTTGGCCTGCAAACATTGAGAAACCACAGATTTACCCGGCAGGGGATGGTCTACCATAAAATTGGAAAAACGGTTAGATATAGGTTAGATGATGTGGTCAGGTTCATGGACGCCCACAGGGTAGACCCAGCGCAGGCCCAGGGATGACAACCAAAACAGAAACCCTCAGCCGTGGGTGCGGTCGAGGGTTTGGGCAATGTTTCCGGCTGGCGTGGCCGGGCGAGATGAGAGAGACGAGGCGAGGTTAGCGCCGTATCCTTTTTGATTCTAAGGCAATTCGGCCAAAATGTCAAGTAATTTCGGCTGTAGGAGGTGGATCGTATGGTTTTTATCGCGGCTACTCGCAAGACCAATTTTAACATTGATGGCATTCCTACTGAATTAAAAATCCTTCGCCAGTGGGTTGCCTGGCGGTTTAAATATGAAAAAGACCGACTAAAACCAGCAAAGGTTCCAATCGACCCAAAGAATGGAAAATACGCAAAACCTAATAATCCAGACACTTGGGCAAGTTTTGACGAGGCGGTGGCGGCCGCCCAGAAATATAAATGCCTTGGGGTCGGATTCGTTTTTAGTAGAAATGACCCCTTCGTCGGTGTTGATTTAGACAACGTTCTGATTGATGGTCGGTTACTCCCCGAGGCCAAGGCGATTATTGATATGTTTCCAGGTGCATACATCGAGGTCAGCCAGAGCGGAACCGGGTTACATATCATCGCCAAAGGCCGGATATCTGGTAAGGGCCACCGGACTAAATTAAATGACTCCGGCTCTGAAATCGAAATATATGACCAAGTTAGATTCTTTGTCCTGACCGGGAAACATTTTAAGGGGTAGCCGATGATCATTCCAGAATGTCAACCAGCAATCGACAGACTTTACAGGCAGTTTTTTGGTGTCCGGAAACAATCAGATAGACACAGAGGTGGTGATGTGGGGGACGACCGGGGCGCGGGTACGGGTGAGACTAATGACGATGGCGCGGCCTTCGCCGGTTTGAGCGATGACCAGGTAACTGAACACGTTCGATCTGACCCCAAGGGCGCGGCTCTTGATGACGGTGATATATCCGGTTACAACAACGATCATTCGGCGGCTGACCTCGCTTTTGGTCTGATGCTGGCCTTCTATTGCTGCAAAAACGCAGTCCAAATGAAGCGCCTATTTCGTCGGTCGAAACTGATGCGTGATAAATGCGACCAGGTACACTCCAGTGATGGACGGACCTACCTTGAAATGACCGTTGAGAAGGCTATTAATGATTGCACGGCCACCTATAATCCCAATTACCGTCACTTCCAAAGCGGGGATAGTACCGCACCTAAGTTTACACGACAAGAATTATCTGAGCGGATTGAGGCGACAGAAGACTTTGACGAGCTGATCGGCCCCATCGCCCGAGACGTTACTGACTCCGGGTTGCCGGAATCAGCCAAGTTGAGCTTACGAAAATTCATCGCCAAAAAGGCCAAGGTGAATGTCGCAAGCCTGATTGCCGATGTCAAGGAGTTCTCAAAAATTGATGCCGACAAAGACACTTTTCACTTGGCCGTAGCCAGGGAGGTGGTCCGAAGTTACGGAGTGGAGAACATTTTGTCAGAACCGAGCGGACTGACCTGGCGGTGGAACGTTTGCGGGGTCTGGCGGCCGATACATGACAGGGAAATTAGACAAAAAATTATAGAGATCGCAGGAAATGATGAAATTACTAAGACCATAGTTGATTCAATTCTAGCCTTGGTCAAAGATATCATTTTCAAGCCTGATCACCGATTCGATATCGACCAAGAAACGATTAATTGTCTTAACGGCGAACTCCATTGGGGCGGCCAAGATTGGGTATTACGACCACACGACAGAGAACACTTCCGGACAACGCAAATACCGGTCGTTTACGATGCCCAGGCAAGAGCCCCCGGATTTGAACAATTCCTCAGAGAAATCTTTCAGAGTGACCCTGAGGCAGAACAAAAAATAACCATCATTTGCGAAATGATGGGCTACACCTTGCTATCAAGTTGCCGATTCGAGAAATTTATCATCCTGATAGGCCCTGGGGCAAACGGGAAATCTGTTCTGATGGACATATTGAAGGCGTTGGTTGGTTCCGATAACACGGCTGCGGTTAGACCTGATGAATTCGAGGACCGCTTTAAACGAGGTTACCTACACCATAAGCTACTGAACCTGGTCACCGAGATTCGTGAGGGGGCGGAAATCCACGATGCTGAATTGAAGAGCATTACTTCAGGTGAGACAATAACAGGCGAACATAAATTCAAAGACCCATTCTCATTCACTCCCATCTGTACGTGCTGGTTTGGAACTAATCACATGCCGCACACCCGTGATTTTAGTGAAGCGATTACCCGGCGGGCTAGCATCATACCGTTTAACAGGATATTTCAAGAATCGGAACAGGACAAGAAATTGAAGGATAAACTTAAGGCCGAACTATCTGGCGTTCTAAATTTGGCGCTTGAAGGCGTCGCCGGAATTCTTCAAAGGGGTCAATTCTCTACTACCGAATCAAGCGAGGCGATCAAACGAGATTGGCGGTTAGAGTCAGACCAGGTTGCACAATTCATTGAAGAGGAATGTGAACTATGCCTCAACCTGACACCATCGGCTACCGTTTACACTCATTATCAGGCATGGGCTAACGAGGCCGGAGTCAAGCGGTCGCTAAATCGAAAAAATTTTACCACCAGGGTGCAAAGATTTGGGGTGACCTTGGTCAAGGGGGTATCAGGTACCAGGATGCTGTCAGGTATCCGCCTCCGGCAGAATTAAACACAGTGGGTGGGGCGCGACAATAATTCTCACGCCACTAATTAAAGCGAATGAATACAATAGGTAATGTCAGTTTGTGGCGTGAGTGGCGCGAGAATCCTATATACCCCTGATATACGATTTCTCTCTCTTCTTTTTCAATACAATAGAAGATCCCTTACGATTAAAAAAGGAAAAATGCGCCACTCACGCCATGACTCGGAAATAACAGGTACTTTTCCGACAAGAAAGTAAAAAGTCACGCCACTGTCACGCCATTGGCTGGAAATCACAGGACTTTCTTAAATTACATGAGGTCTCCAGGCATGAAAAATCGTCAAATCAGGGGCGACACACGCAATGTCGGAAAAATAATAATAGAAAAGTCACGCCACTCACGCCACTTCGAGGAAGGTCATTATGGAGAATAGCCAGATCATAGAATCAAGCCTCATGGAGATGCTTAGAGCGCGGCGGTTACAGGTCCAGCCCGAGTCCGGCGCACCACCACCTGTGTTGATCTCCGGCGGGAGCCATTCGGTATCGGCCCAGACCACTGCCCAGGTCCCGGCCCAGCCACCGATGACCCAGGATGACATCACCGGAGCATTCCCCGGAAGTCAGATCGAACACGGCTTTCATGTGAGTGACCACGGCGGCGTGCCGGTTTCACCACAAGTAACCACGGGCGAGCAGGCACTACCTGAATCGGCACCACCGGCAACCACCGGCCAGCGCAGCGAACCGTTTGCCTACCCTCGGTTATTTCGTCACGTCAAAGCAAGATTGCCCTGGTCAAAATTGGAGCAGGTCCGAATTAGGAACCCGAAACTCCATGCTCAATATCAAGCGGCCTCACAACAGGCAGTCGGGGCTACGAGTTTTGGCGGAATTCAACTTGCAATTGAACGAATGCTTCAAATTCAAGAACTGGTGTCCCGGTCGGATGCCTGGAAGAATTGAGTTGAAAGACGATGAAAACCTAAAGGAGGTTTAATAATGTATCAAGCGTGTGAAAACGACCGGTTATCTATAAGTCTATACGAGAGCGATGACCGACAAGTTCAAGTCCATGTGTTTCGACACCCCACGGACAATGTGCCTGTCGTTATCTACAACGATGATCACGAGGAAAGCGTGTCCCAAGACTTAGTTCCATCCATGGGCGTCCTGTTCGACGTTGACTCGTTAATAAAATATCTTTCTCCTGAAGTGGGCTTTGACATCGGGGTGTTTTTCCCTCGCCGTGAATACATGCGTTTTTTGGGGCAAGTCATTGAGCAAGAATTTCTTAACTTGGGGAAAGTATTGCGGCAAATCGAGGATAGGCAAAAAGCGGTTGAAGCAAGCGCACATGTAGAGAGGCCGTATGCTGAATGGACGGGGTGGCTGAACTGAGCACAGCATCCCGTACGCCACCGATTCCCGTGACCGGGAAGAGTGCCACTTCCGGTGAGTGACTCTGTCGGCCTGAGCGCCCACCCTTGGCCCACCGGATCAGGTCAGGGTCAGGGTCACCTGTCGCTGGATCAGGACCAGTGTGCGACCTGGTATAACATAGCACTACATGGTGAGAACAGGTGGACGGGTCGGGACCACCGGCAGTCGGACTACCCGACCGGATGACCACCGGACACACCCTGGCCTGGCCTGATCCGATAATCTAACTTAATCATATCTCTTTACTGTGATTAAGTTGTAAGCAAAGAAAAAAATATAAATGTTTTTAATTTTAAGGCGCCATGATTATTTCACGGGTCCTTCCTGGCGGTTTCCGTCTGCGGGTCGCAGAACCCCGGAATTTTAGCGCAAAAAGTTTTGAAAAAATCGGAGTTATATCAAGGAGATTTCGGCCGGAGGGTGGGCCGGGAATAGACCAGGCAGACAGACCGAAATGACAGGAACAGACAACAGGAAGCAAGATAATTCATAACATATTTGCCAACGATATAACAAGTTATATAGGTTACAATCTCAGCGTGTGAATATTCAACCAGGTGACAGGGCTATTCTCTGACAACACGTTAAAATAACTTTATCTTCATGAGAATAACAACCATATAACATAATCGAATTTGTGTTCCAGACCATTATAATTAAAATATTTGTGTTATTACAGTCTGTTGTCGCATAAGATAACCATCTAACAGGGGTAAATGCTCCATGAAATCAAAGAAACAGAAAATTAAAGGCAAGATTGAAGCAAGAAGAAAGGCTGATGTGGCGAAAATGAATCAATCGGAACAAGCGTTTCAGCCGATTCCAACACCTCCTTCACCTGTGATTGAGCCTGTAACTATCACCCAGCCGGTTGAGATTGACCAAGGAGACGATTTTGAAGTCCCTTCCACGATCAGGACCCAGGAAGATGCGGCCTGTTATCTCGGACTGAGCCAGCCGGCCATTTCCAAGGCGGTGCGGGCAGGGCGGTTGACACAACAGCCTGACGGATCTTTCTTGCGGACCGATCTTGATGATTACTTGGCTAAATCGCCGAAGCGCCCCAAAACAGACGATGAAACTGACCTGGAGTACCGGCTCAAAGAAGCTGAATTGCGCTACAAGGTGGCCAAAGCCGACCGAGAGGAGCTAATCGTGGCCGAGATGAAAGCGAATTTAATTCCGGTTGAAGCAATTGGCGAGATGATGAGGGCCAGAGTCGCAGAGGTCAAGAATGGCCTGGAAGGTTTGAAAAACCGGCTGGCCCCAGCCTGTGCCGGAAAAACGACTGAGGAAATCGCGGAGATAATCGACGAAGGAGTTTACGCTCTATTGTGGTCCTTCGCCAAAAGCGGCCGGGTGGCTGGGGCGGCTTGAGATTGACGGCCAGATAAGGGAAGGGAAGGGATGTCCCTTTCCTTTATCTGGCGAGGATGACCAAGCGCCGGGGGCCCCTCACACCCCAACCTGTGATAATTCCCTGCCCGGAGGTCCGACGGATTCGAGGCCACGGACCACCGGCAGGATTGATCTAATAACACCAATCTTAAGAATTAATCTTACAGAAGGAGCGCAAAGAATGAAAGATCAAAATGAATTAATTCCCATTCAGACCCGGAAAATCAGCATCAACGGAATTGATTTGCCGGTGGTCGAGTACAAAGGCCAGCGAGTAATTACCTTCCGGCAAATTGACTTAGTCCACCAGCGGCCAGAAGGAACTGCCTACAGAAACTTCAAAGCGAACCGAGAACGGTTTGTTGAAGGTCGGCACTATGAGAAAATAACACAGAAGGAATTTCTTACCGAGTCAATAGCGGGGGACGAAATTCGTCCTTCGCTCTGGGAGTCGTTCGGGTTCGGCTTGAACGTCACAGAGGGCATTATCATCTACGAGCGTGGCTACCTTCTCCTGGTTAAATCTTTTGGCGATGATTTGGCCTGGGAAATTCAGGAGCGGATCATTGATGGTTATTTCCGGGCGCAGGAGCTTCAGCAACCAGCTTCCACCATTGACGCCCTGGTTCAGAGCCTTCAGGCTACCCTTTTGTCGCTCCAAGAGATAAAGCGGTTGGAGCAGCGCCAGGCGGCTCAGGATGAACAGTTATTGACTCACGACACCCAGCTGAAGAGAGTTGAGGCCAAGGTTGACGGTGACAGCGCCAACACTGATTTCTTTTTAGTCCGGGGTTTCTGTAAGCTTCATGGAATCAGGGATGACGAAGCCGAAGCGGCCCGGCGGGGTAAGCGGGCGGCCAGTTTGTCAAAATCGCTGGGGTTCATGATTGGGAAGGTTAAGGATCAGCGTCACGGGTCGGTAAATACTATTCACGAAGATGTCTTGCGGCAGGTCTTTTCTGATTCTTTGGGGCAAACGGCGTCGGTGGCGGCGGCCTAAATCGACACAGTGTGAGGCGCTGGCCACGGACGGCTGGTATCCCCCTTAATAAAGGAAAGAAAGTAGATTAAACATTCTCTTTCTTTATTCAGATGAGTGACCGGGCGCCGGGGATGCCGGTACGAATTTCGTCCCGAGATGGAGTCCGGCCATGGCGTAGTTGGCGGCCTCCGACTTGAAGTCGGCTTTGGTGTACTTCCCGTTCTTGGCCAGTTTCGTCACCAGAGTAAGTTGCTGGTCAGAGGTCAGGTGGATGATCTCACGAAGAAGACGTTCGTTAAAAATGGTGAACCCATTATTCACCATGGTGAATATTTCGTTCACCGCCTCTTCGTTCGTGTTTGTCGAAAATTGACTGGTTGTGGTGAACACGATTTGCCAGGCTTCTGGGCTAATTTTTTGCAGACTGTCGTATTTTTTAACTAGTTCTTTCGACCATCCGCTACCGAGTTCATCTGCTACTTCTTGTTGGCTCTTGCCATCGGCTCTCATTTTTTTATTGACCGGACAAATCATTTTTTAGGGCGGTCGTAATGAGCGCTCGCATAAAAATCACACTTCATACAATTTACGAGTTTGATAGCGTATGTCCCTTGAACCTTCCCCCCGCACAATGTCCCAGCCACACGGGCACAGCATTTCCCGTTATCAGGATAGGCCGGACAAATTCCAAGCTCTATAGCTTTGATGCCACCGGCTTCACGTCCACATTTTTTGAATTCCCAACAGTTCATCTTCCCGCTCCTTAATTCTATTAGATACATCGGTTAAGGTTGGTTTCAGGTCCCAACCTATACTTGAAATAGATGAGTCAGTCAACGGGAAAGATTGTGGAGGAATAAACTTTTTTGAACGACACCCAGAGCCGGGACATCCTGGCCTTTTCCTTTTTATTGAGTCGATGGCCTGGCCAGGGTTTTTCCGAAACTTATGAAAAAGTCTTGGGGCGGTGGCTGGTGTCACCCTACGTTACGGCAGGTCGAGCCGGTAGCATTTCTGTAACCTTACGTTACAGAATTCGGACGGCATTACTGTACGTTTACCGGGCAGAATTCAGCGCCGTGGGTAAGTGTACGTTTACCCTACACCATCACACAACCTGTGTTCATCACCCTTGGAACTAAACCAAACCGACACCGGGACACCATCCCTGACCTTCTCTTTCTTTTATCCGGCCAAAAGTCATTGACATCAAGGATGATGCAAAATTATCCGCTTGATCTTTTTATTCTTTGATGGTAAAATTAATGCAACCATCAAACATACCATCAAGGGGGCACGACATGGACATCGAGAAGGAAGGAAGAGAGCAGGATAATCAGGACATCAAGGAAAAAGAAAAAGAACGGTTCAATAAGTGGCTGGGACAGAAGTTGGGGCCGGATGGGCGGCGGGTGACGCTACTATTGACCGGTGAGGATGCCCGGTTGTGGGATAGCTTGAAACAAGAAAGCGAGTCCAACAATGATTTAATCCGGCGGTTGCTCAGAACTGCGGCTAATGATCCGGGTGGGGATGTTCAATTTGAGTTGAAGCACATGGTGACCGAAGTGTTGGCCGGGGTCACTGAGATTAGGGCCGGGATTCAATCGGTGGCTGGCAAGCTTGATGCTGGTATTGATGCAAGACAACAGACGGGCTTTGATGCTTGTGTTGATGCAATAGATAGTCTTGCTGCATATGATAATATTGATGCTAATATTGGTGCAACAGTCGACACACCTCTTGATGTCAAGCTTGATGCAGAAAGGGACGATGATACAAAGAGCCTTGCTGTCGCTGACAGTCGTATTTTTGATGGCAAATTTCATGCAACAAAAGATACCGGCTTTGACATCAAGCGTGATGCAATAGTCTACGAACCGGAAACCCAGGAAGCTTCCTCCGCCCAGCCCGAACCATTTGAACCGACAGAGCCACAAGAGCCGAGTGAACCGATAGCCATAGAGACACCGGCCACCGATGACACCACCCAGGGCGCGGACGAATCACAAGAACCTACTGAACAGCCGACGCCACCGGTTGCCGAGATAGACGACACCCGGACCCTGGCCGAGATCAAGGCCCGGCTGACCACCAAAGAATCCCGCAAGCAAGTTATGGCCGACGCATTGTTGCCCTTGATAGCCTCTTGGGCGGCCAAGGGTGTACCTCAAACCGAGATCGCCAAGAGATTGAACGATGCCGGAATCCCGACAGCCCACAAAGGCGGCACATGGAACCAGTCAACTGTGTCCGGGTTGTTGACGAGAGCCAAAAAGGCAGGGTCTAAATAAAGGAAGGGGTGTCAGCCGATGAACCTGAAGACTACGCCCATAGCCGACTTTGTTGGTCTGGCCCGAGCTTGCCGGGAGGAGCTAATCACCCGGCTAACGGATCTGGCCAACAAGCCGACGGACGACCATGGTCCGGCATGGGATTGAACACAGGGGTGAGGACCGAACGCACAGGGGGGCAGAGACGAAGAGGAGGTGGAGACAATTCGGCTGGCTTAACCATGATTATATAAGGAAAAATCTCGATCAATCCATACGACATAAAAGACTTGTTGATCTCGGTAGCCGACCATTGGAGCTTTACCGTGAAACCGAAAAGCAATAAAGGAACGATCTTTAATGGAATTTGGAATTCCGGCGTTAATACTCGTCCTCTCGATTTTCTCATAGCCCAAGCCATGTTTGTCGGCTTGTCTGAGTTGCACCCACGTCAATTGACTCAGTCTGTATAATGTGTCGGCAAAGGAAGCCTTTTCCGCTCTTTCACATTTAGACAAGCAATAATCGCCACCCAAAAGAGAAAGAGAGAAGATTGGTTTCTTCAAATCAGGAGGAGTATCGTCTGCATCGTGTACGCGGTACCTCTTGATACCCAGTTTAGGCTTGTTAATTTTCTTATTCATCGTTTAACTGCGTTTTGAAGTATTTTTTCATTGATTCATAGGTGACTATCCCACCTTTAGCGTTAATCCAGGGTGGTTCAACGTGGGTCAGATTCCTCAGCTTCCAAGCCGAAAATTGACCGAAAGTGGAATAAACCTCATTTAGATGTTCAGTTGTTTGTTGATCATAAATGGAGAAATCGAGTCCTTCGGGCGTCGGGATATCTCCAGCGCCGTATTGCTTATAGGCGTGATACAATTCAGGGACTACCGGACCATGCGTCCAAGCTTCTATTGGTTCACAAAATAATGGATCGTCGAATAGAGCCAGGTGAAAACCCTGGGCGTAATAGACGAGTTTCTGAATTTTGAGATTAGAAATTAAATCCCCGGCTTCTTCGTCCTTTAAAGCCAAAAAATAATTGGCCACATCATAGCAAGTGAGCATGGCGGTCTCCTTTTTGGTGATTACCTCAAAGAAATTATAAATCATTATTGATAGAAGCACAAGCCCAAAAGGAAACAGAAAGCATTTATGGGAACAAAGAGACAACAATAGTAAACAGGATCAAAAAAACGTGCGGCGCAATTTTGAGCCGACCAAATTGAAGGTGTCCCCAATTTTGGGGAGTCAGATTAATGATGCCCGTAGAGATCCGCACGAAAGAGATGACTTCCTTCTTTTATCTGGATCATCAAGAACATCTTCGGCCAGCGCAACGTCTCCGACTACCAGCGCGGTGTCATGGCTCTGAGGCTGGAGAAGAAGATAGCCGAGAAGGCGAAAAGGAACCAACAGGCCGGTGGTGGGGACCAGAAGAGTACGGAGGCAAAATCGGGTTCACCGAATTCGGTGGAAGCGGTCAAACCCATCGACACCCAGAAAGAAGTAGCTGCTATAGCTGGTATAGGTCATGACACTCTCTCAAAAGTCAAGCGTATCGAGTCCACTGGCACGCCGGAGCTTAACCAGGCGATCCAGGATGCGGAAGAACCAGAACTCCCGCCGCAACCTTGACACCTCCCAGCGGGCAATGCTGGCCGTGGACGACGAAGCCGACTACGCTGTGGTGGCGAAGGAAAGGCAGGGAACACGAACCGACCTGGAAGAAAACATTGTGGCAAATTTGCCACCAAGTGAAGACACCGGCAAAGCTCGTGAACACGCAGCCCGAGACTGGAACGTCAGCGCCCGGAGCGTACAGGATGCAAAGGCGGTGATCGGGTCAAAGGCTACGAATCAGAAGCGGACCATTTGCTGTACGCCACCACAGGTGTTGACAGCCGTTTCACTGGCCGATAGAGCATTACCCTGGCCATTGAGTCGGACGCCCGACATAGCGTGAACATTGGGCAATCTCAACGCCTTGAACTATGTTGACGAAATAGATTTCATTGACATGCCACCTCAATTCATAACATAATAACTTAAAATGCTAATTTAAGATAAATATATCAAATATTCCTTTCTAAATAAGGAAAAAATCAAGATGCAAGATATGTCAGATTTGAAGTTGACTTGTTCTCGGTGTTTTGCTTTTGATTTTGATAATTCAGGCAAGTTTGGCCGTGGAACCTGCCTGGTGTTCACCCGGCCCACATCCCGGCGACACGATGAATGGCCAAAGGTCACAGCGATAGACGCACCCTGCGAGTCATTCAAACCTGGTGACGGAACCAGGCCAAGAGTCTTGACCCTGGCCAACTACCCAGCGTCAGCTATTGAGACATGCAAGCCGGGTCCGGAACCGGAAAAGAAAATCAGCGTCAGTCAGTTTTTGGTGTCTTTGGATTCCCAGGCCAAGCCCAATAAAAAACCGCCGGACGGACCCCAGCCTACGGCGCCCACGGCATTGTCAGTGACTCAGGCCGCTAAAAGCTTGGGCGTTACAGCGGCGACGCTAACATATCACATTGGCAAAGCCCACTTGAAGGTCAAACAGACAGGTCACGGCCCGGTGATCTACCCGGCGGACCTTGACGAGTTCGTTCGGCGCTGGCGGCGGAATCGGCGGCAACACGTTTTTGAACCCACGGCCCAGGGGGGATGATAGACCGGCCCAACTTTGGACCGGGGTAAAAAAAAGGGGGGGTCGGCAGAAGCTACCCTTTCTTTTATTCAGACGTTCACAGAAGACTGGTTGAGCGGCCCCACGAGATGAAAAATGACAACCACCTAGCTAGATAAAGAAAAAAGATTCTATCCCCGCACCAGGTATTCCAAGGGCGACCGATTATTACAGGTGGTGGGGTGACCGGTAGACGGTTGCCGACAGCTTATTTCTTCTTCTATCCTGCAGGCCCCGGCCCCGGAATAAATCTTGACATCCTCCCCCACCTGTGTAAATCTGGTGCCCTCTATAATTAAACTTCAATACCGGCTTGTCACCCGTTAGTGGCTATTTCTATTTCCAGAAAAATTTGACCGGCGTTTTGATGAGTGTGCCCTTGCGGTGACGCATGGGCGGGTTGTTTGATTGACAGCCTTAGGTAACACTCGTTGAACCGCCGGTCTCGTTTTGTGGAGGAGAAAAAAATGGTCTATGATGAAATTAATGAGATGAGTCCTGGAATGATTGAATTAACATTCGGAATAAACATGGAGATCATCGACGGAATTCTTTACGTGCTGCATGAATTCGCCCAATCTGATGACACATGGGACTCAGATTGTGAGAGGATCCGACCGCTATTGCTTAATACCATAAACAGGGTTGATGAGTGCCAAGTCCTGTTTAAGCGTCTAATGGCATTGGCTGTTGATCACGGTGTGAAAATTTCAGATGGAGCGGCACCGGCCCAGGAGGTGCATTGATGGAGACGGCGAAGAGTATTGACGATATGGAGTGGATAGACCTTGAAGAACACTTTCGCCAGAATATAATGAATGTGGAAGGCGTGGTTTATCTACTTGGGTTAGGTGCCGCTGGTGAATTTCCATTGAATCCGGATAAAGTTGGCCAATTATTAGACGACACTGAAGACAAAGTTGAATTGTGCCGAAAGGCGTTTGCGCAATTGCTGACTATTCACCTTGAACTACTCAGAAGTTCAAAAGCGTGCGGCGGTGGCCGTAAATCACAATTAAAGACTTGTGCCGAATAAAAGAAAGAAATGGTCACGCCCGGATCGGTATCTTTAAACTAAAATGAACACAGGTTTGTGGTGGCGCAGGCGGTGGCTTCGTCACCCTTACCTGTGGACATCAATGATTGTTCCGGAGGCGATGACCGCGGCGGCGGGATAGATAAAGAAGATGAGGGCCGGGAACGAATCCTGGCCTTTTTTTTGGCCGATTGGGCGGATTTTGCCTGAAGGTTGGAAATACGGTTGGAAAATTTTTCCACGAAAAAACCCAGCCTCTCGTGTCTTACTCTAAGTAGCTGGGTTTATTTGGTTTTATCTGGTAGGCGATGGGCGACTCGAACGCCCGACCTTTGGTTCCGGAGACCAACGCTCTATCCACCTGAGCTAATCGCCCGATAATGTCTGATCGATTCTGCTATGCCCGGATCTCGGCCAAGGCTCCCGGCACACTTACCATCCAAGAATCGTCCCGGCCTGTGTCAATCTCGACCACTACAAGGATACTAAACCATTTTTCTGTGAAGTTCAACCTCATTCTGACACAACCCTTATTTTATTCTTGGCGGGGGAGAAGTCGAGGTGTTTCTCCGGATCAGCCAAAAGGTGTTTGGTTGTCTTTTCTTATTAAACATTAAACACTTACCAATCTGCGCCGAATATTCAGTGAACAGATCAAGACTACCCGAGGTTCAAAAACTTTTTTGACAGCCGGGCAAAATTGATATCCGACATCCCTCACTCTGCCGGGTCAAAACCTTAAGGCAAAGACTTATCTCATGTTTCTTCTAATGTAACGGCCGGCGACGGAGATTCGGTCCCGAACCAAGACCGAATTTTTTTAGTGAATGATTCCATATACAAATAAAAAACCGGCGTGACGTAAAGGGTCAACATTTGAGAAAACAATAATCCGCCCACCACGGCCAGGCCCAGAGGACGTCGAGATTCAGCCCCGGCTCCGTACCCCAAGGCCAGCGGCAGGGTCCCCATCAGGGCCGCGGTGGTGGTCATCATAATCGGCCGGAATCTAATAATACAAGCTTCATAGATGGCCTCTCGCGGCGGCATTCCTTCCTTTTGGGCTTGGAGGGCGAAGTCGATCATCATGATCCCGTTCTTTTTGACCAATCCGACCAGCATAATGACGCCGACAAAGGCGTAAATATTCAGCTCAACTTTGAACAGCAACAGAGTGGCCAGGGCGCCGAATCCGGCAAAAGGCAAGGCCGACAAGATAGTCACAGGATGGATAAAACTTTCATAAAGAATGCCTAAAACCAGGTAAATAACCAGGATGGCCATAATCAACAACACCCCGAGACCCTGCAGGGATGATTGAAACGCCTGAGCGGTGCCCTGGAAACTGGTCGAGATGGTCGCCGGCAGAGTGTTTAGGGCGAGTTTGTCAAGTTCTTCCACCGCAGTGCCCAGCGATACCCCCGGTTTGAGGTTGAACGACAAGGTCACCGATGACAATTGCCCCGTGTGGTTGACCGACAAGGGCCCAAGGTTTTGGGTGATCTTAGCCACAGCTTTTAAGGGGACCAGTCCTCCGGTGTCCGACCTGATGTACAACTCTGATAACGCGGACGGTTCCCGCTGGTTTTTGGGTAGAACCTCCATAATCACTTGATAATAGTTATTAGGCGCATAAATCGTTGAAATCTGCCGCGAGGCGTAGCCGGTATAGAGGGCGTCCTCAATTCTTT
>JADFYA010000450.1 GCA_015233285.1 Deltaproteobacteria bacterium
TAAGGGTTTTACAAAGAATAATACGACCACTCACCGTTATGTTTTATCGGAGATATATCTGGTCATTTGGAGGGTGACAGCGGCTCTGAAGTTTGACCAGGCCGACAGTGCCCCGGGACTTATGGGGATAATTACATTTAACTGCAACCGAATCAGGTGCTTTTGTCAAAACGGAATTAGAATGGTCAAGACAATTACTCAACAAGATTTCATGATCCAGATAGAAGACCTGGCCAAACAAGAAAGCCAACGTTTCGTGCGGCACAACTTTATCAGGTCCAACATCATCAAAAGGACTGCCATACACCGAAAGAAAATAAGATCCATTTCCGATCGGGTTAATGACGATGCATTTACGGAACTGGCCCTGAAGGCGATCAACAGGTTGGAATTGCTGGAGATGGAGGAGTTAAACAATTAACCGAAGTTATTATCTCGGGTGCAATTGGGGCGTGACCATTGGATGATGTGTCCGCCCCAATTATCATTATCTGGATCCGGTGGTTCGTTGATCCCGAAATCCTGATTAAACCCGAAAATTTTCCAGATCGTCAAATATCCGGCAGAATACGCCGGGCCATATGTCCAGACTTGATGAATAGTTTGCGGTCTTGTTAGCTGCAAAAATTACTCGCCCCGGAGCTAAGCCGACCCCGGCCTCATCAGGGCGGCTCCGAACCAGGGGGGCAAGCTATCAAGTTGTTTTTTTCGTCAAGTCCAGGAGGAAGAATAGATGACTAAAGAAATGAACTTCGAACTACCCAACGATGACGCGGTGGACCTGATCCCGGACCCTGATTACACCGTTAAACTCGGCGGTGACGAAAGATTGAAAGTCGATTTTCAAGGCGTGCAAGAAGGTGAGGTCCGGCAGTTAGTGACCAACCTCCACAAAGATAACGCCTTTGTGCAAAGCATAAAAGAAATCATCACTCCTGGAAATAATTTCTTTCGGTCTTATAGAGAAAAAAAGCAAATAGAAGAGATAAATCTCCAGGTCATTAAAAAAGCAGGTGAGTATACCACCCAACTAATTGCTATTCAAGGTGAAGGCCGCCTTAAAAAAATCGCCGCCCGAGTTACCTTGGCTTTAACCAAAGATGTTGACTTGCTGGGTTTTGCCATCTCAAATGTGTTTACCAGCCTAAACAAGATTAAAAGTAAAACGGTCAGAACAGTGGTGTCTGACGCCGTCGAAACCAGGTCTTTCTTAGAAGAGCTCGGCGATACCGACTCTCTAAACAGATTCGATAAATCATTCACTCAGGATCTGGACGCCTACTTCGACTTCATGGGGAATACATTGAATCTCTTAACCACCTTGCCTTCCTATAATGAAAACATCAAACTCATTGCGGAAGAAAACGGCAAGAAAATTGAGAGCTTCTTCAATAAACTGATAAGCTGATGCCGAACCGGACTGGTTGCTGGTTGCCGGCTTCCGGTTGCTGAGTGCTGATTCCAAGTCGCGGGATACGAGCTATGGGTTATGGTCCTGATCTTACTAATATTGTAGCTACTTCCATCCCGCAATCCGAAACACGCAATCGGTGACCGGTAACCGGCAACCAGTGACGCATCAGAGATCCAACACGTTGCCGGGTGGTTCATTCTCCGCTGGAGAACGGGACCTATTTTTTTTTGCAGGCAAATCTCTGTCCGGCGGTTGAATGATCAGCATAAACGGGAATTGGTCCATGCAAAACGCACCCTCCCATATTCAGCAACACACCAACTCCATCATAGACATGATCAGGAAACAGCGCCGGTCTCTCATCGCCGTCCCCCTGATAACTTTCATTTATGAATGCGTGGCCAAAGAAATAGAATTAATGAAGGCCACCGGCGAATATTCCTCTTCCAAAGAGAGTGATCTGAAACGATGGGCGGAAGAGTGCATAAACGATATTACAGCCGACAACATTCCCTATCAAGTCATCGGTTATGACAAGAAATCCCTGGGTAAGGCGGCCAGGACGGCGCGGACCATTGCCAATAACGGCGCCAAAACCAAGGCCCGGCCACCCCATCCCATGAGACGGTTTTGGTCTTCCGCCGTGACCATGGCCAAGCGAGTCGTCATGGCCACAGTTCTGATGGGGATTATCGCGGCCGTGACCATGAGCGTTTTCTGGTTTATAAACAGATCCGGAGCCGACCATCCGGCCTCACCCGTTCCTCCTGTATCTTCCTCGGTGATCCAACAAATTCCCCCCAGAGAGGAACCCCGGGGGTATGCCGGGTTCGGCCAGGCCATGACTTTGGCCGGCTGGTTACAAGAGCTTTTCAAAAGGGCGGCTCGGGAGCGGGATTTGATGGATCTGGGGCGGCGCCTGCCCCAATTTGAAGCAGCCGAAAAAAATCAATCTAAAGACAACTACCGGCAACTTTTGATGTTGCAAGGGCGCATACTGACCATCTATGCCCGCCTCCTGACTCAGATAGACCAGGCCGGGAAGGATCGGCTGTCCCTCGTCTATCCCCGATTCGGTGAAGGCCAGGCCAGATTTTATCGGCTCCACGATCTCTTCCGGAAGGCGGCCGAAGACCAGGATATTCTGGAGAAGACGAGGCTTCTGCCCCAGATCGACCCGGCTGACCGCGATGCTTTTCACGAGGGTTTCCGGAGGCTACTGGAGACCATCGACGAGCACATCAACGAGTGTGCCGGCTCCCTGCCCAAACTCGGCCTTCCGGTGCAGGATCCTGGCGAACAAACCGATGGCTGGTTCCAGGAAGCCCTGTTTAAAGTATTCTGGTTGAACGATCTATTCAAAAAGGCGGTGAGTGATCAGAATATCTTGGAAAGGATGCGGAATCAAGCTCAAC
>JADFYA010000451.1 GCA_015233285.1 Deltaproteobacteria bacterium
CCACGGCCAATTCCTCCTCCGGCCAGGATATATATAATCAAGGGACCAGCGCCACCTTCAGCTTTGTCGGCACCGAACCCCCCCCCCATCGCTTCAGCCAGACGTTTGGAGATAGACAGGCCCAGGCCAGTGCCGCCATATTTCCTAACGGTAGATGAATCAACCTGAGTAAACGGTTGGAAAAGACTGATCACCTTCTCAACTGGAATTCCAATCCCGGTATCACGAACCCAAAAACACACCACGGCCTGCTGCTCGTCCTCATTATCCAGCGTGATATGAAGGATCACTTCTCCCTGGCTGGTGAATTTAACGGCATTCCCAATCAGATTTGTCAGAACCTGGCGGATCCGGCCCGGGTCGCCTTCCAGGCAAGAGGGGACATCCGGCTCCATCAGACAGGTAAACTCCAAATCCTTTTCATCTCCCCGCAAGGACAATGGTTCGCACAAATCCTCCAAAGTGGTGCGGAGATCAAAATCCAGCATCTCCAGTTCTAATTTGCCGGCCTCTATCTTTGAGAAATCCAAAATATCGTTGATGATGGTCAGTAGCGAATCGGCGCTGCTTTTGATGATATCGGCGTACTCCCTCTGCTCCGGGTCGAGGGCCGTATCCAGCAGGAGACCGGTCATCCCGATCACCCCGTTCATGGGGGTGCGGATCTCATGGCTCATATTGGCCAAAAATTCACTCTTGGCCTGGTTGGCCGCGTCGGCATCCATAGCCAGGCGATTGGCATTATCCACGGCTTGCTTGAGTTGCAGGTTGGCTCGCTCGGTTTCTTCCTTGGCCGCCCGCAATTCTTCCTCGGCCTCTTTTAGTTCGGAAATATCCATAAAACTTTCTAAAAAACACTGTCTTCCATTCAGTACCAGCGAGACCACCGTCCTGACCACCGTTAGGCTGGTGCCATCGGTTCGCAAGAGTTTCCTCTCGAAATTGTCGGTTTTTTCCCCCAGGTCGGAGATATGGCTCTGTTGGGCTTGGGCCGGACAAATAAATAATTGGCAATCCCGGCCGATGATCTGACCGCGTTCCGCCCCGATCATCTTGGCCGCGGCCGGATTCGCTTCAAGAATAACATTCGTCTCGGCATCCACCATGATCACCCCGGTCTGGACCGAATCCAAAATAGTCTTCAACCACAATTCTCTTTCTTGTAGTGTCTCCTCCGCTTTCCGACGGTCGGCCGATTCCAATGCCAATGAAATCATCTCGGCAATATCGGAGGCAAATTTCTCTTCTTCCATGGCCCAGGTCCGGATGCGCCCCGCATGTTCATGGCAAAGCAAACCAACCGCCTCTCCCCGCCGTCGGATGATCGTCACCAGCAGAGACGTAATGCCAAACGGCTTCAAATAATTTTCAGTCAGCCCGGCTGTACGTGGATCATGGCGGGCATCAGACGCCACGATAGTCAGCCCTTTCGTAACCTCTTCAAAAAATTCAGGATAGTCTGCGGCTTCGAGCCTGGCCCCCCGGTCGTGCATCTCATCGCTCCAGGTATAGGCATCTTGGCAGATGAGACCTAAGTCATTCTGGCCGAAGAACCAGACACTTGCTCTCGCGGTCATAAGCACCAGGGAAGAGACACTGGTTATTTGTTCCACCGTCTGTTGAAACTCCGAATTATCAATTTTGTTTAACTCCAGCAGGGTCTTTTGGAAGTTCAATACCCACTCGGACCTGGTCAGCTTAATCATATTCGTTTCCGCCGTCCTCTGCCGGGTCACAAAAAAGATAACCACCAAAATAGAAAAGAGCAGTGTCACCAGGATACCGAACAGACGGGCAAAACCCAACGAGTTCATCGAACCCAAAATAACGAATGACAACCCTTCAACGCCTGCATTTTTCTGGAAGACCTGCAACCGCATCCCGTTGAAATCGCATCTGGTACCATCTACAGGTTGACGCGGCAGAAGAGGCCCGCCCCGAAGCGTTGGATATTGTTTTGACTCGACGAGCAAATTATGAATGGTCTTGTCTATCGGCCACAGGGCGTTCATAAAGTACTCGGCATGAGTAGAACCAAGGATAATCCCCTCAGGACTGACCAAGAAGCCATAGGAACCCAATTCCAGTCTAATCGGTAACCGGTCCAACAGGACCTTGATCACCGCGACCCCAATGATCTCTCCGGCGGCATTTCTAACGGGGGAACCGGCATAGTATCCTGGTTTTTTTGAGGTTAACCCGATGGCCACGTAAGAACCGAACGAGCCTTTGACGGCGTTCTGGAAATATGGACGAAAGGCGTATGGGTTGCCCACAAAACTATCCGGCCTGTTCCGATTGGAAGAAGCCAGAGTCACGCCCCTTGTGTCCATGAAGTAGCAATCTGATCCTGGAATGATCTGATTATATCGGTCCAGGGTGGAGTTGACGGCAGCCAGGTCCTTAGTAAAGTTGGGCGAACCGGCCATCATTTGGACCAGACGGTCAACCGTTCCGGTGGCATTCTTAAACGCGCCGTGGGCCAAATTCAGTTGAGAGTGATATGTTTCTTCATCATCATGTCTGGCGAATTCGCCTAAATACCCGGCCATGATCCATCCGCCGATAATGACGGCCGCCAGCGTCCCGGCCATCCGATACCCGTACCGACCAATCCGGCGGGCCACCACATCCGGGAAAGACGCCCGGCATAATGCCTCGTAATGCTGCCAGGTGGCCGCAGAAACGGCAATAGCCAAAAAGGCCCGCAACAATTGGACCGGAAAGCCCAATGTATTAAAAAATACCGTATAAGTAAATAGATAACCAGGGAGGAATGATACATTGGGCACCACGGCCCCGGCGGCTACGG
>JADFYA010000452.1:0-1840 GCA_015233285.1 Deltaproteobacteria bacterium
AAGTTTTCGGCTGGTGTCGATCTTCACCGGGTGTAACTCTGGTGCTTCCTGGGAACAGCATAGGCATTGGTGGTTGCTCCATTCGAGGATGTCTGAAAAGGTTTTTAAACCATCCGTATAAGAAAGACAGACAGACGGTTGTTCTGACGTGGGTGGTACAGGCTCAGGCTGGGCTGGTTTAGGTCTTTTGTCTGTTGTCTTTTCTTTTAAGTCTTTTAATACTTGTCTTTTAGAAAACGGGTTATCCTCGACCGGTGTCGCCAAAGTGGTTGAAGTGACAGGTGGTTCCGGCTCAAGGATGGGCGAATTCTGGCTCGAAAGTCCGACAGATTTGTCCGGAATCGCCGACAGATTTGTCCGGGACTCGGTCATTTTTGTCTCGACCAGGCCGGTGATATGGATCGTGCCGTCATCATCAATGGTGATCTGTTCGGCGTCTATCAGCTCGTCTAATCGGCGTTCAATAGTCCGCTGACTGACCTTCAGTCGGTCGGCCAGGTACTCATTAGATGGGTAGCATGATCCGCCGGGACCGGCCATAAACGTTAAACAGGCATGTAGCCGGGCAGAGCCATCAGATATAGTCGGGTTCCACAAAACTGTTTTGGTTGCGGTGATTACTGACATGGGGGCCTCCGGGAATCATTAGACCCTGGAAGCATCAAGGTTGGTTTTTCGAGGTAGGCTTATTAAGATCATTGACAAGATATTCTGTCTTGGCTATAATCTTTACTGTCCAGCGGGCAAACCGGACAAGGCTTTGGCCATCTCTCAACCGATGCTTTCTCAGGGCTTAGCGGTTGTAAGGTGGCCTTTAGCTTTTAAGGCCAAAGGCTATTTAAGTTATCGTTCTTCGATATGACTCCTCAAGTTAAAATCCGCTCCGATAATACCCACCAAATTGAAAAACCTCAAGCACAGGTCTTTAATTTTTCCACCAAGGCTTCAACTCGCTGAACCTCACAATCCGGGTGTGCATGAATAAACTGGTTCCGCTCCACCCAAACATACTTAGGCTGAACTCCAAAACTCTTCCCGATGATAACCGCCTCATCAAGTAGAATCCAGCCTTTTCGATATTCCTTCACTATCCCGGTGTAAACAACTCCGGTTCGGGCCTGGAAAGTCATTCTTTGGTTGATCCATTCATCCCAAGGTAGTCCTGGGTCTTTGATCACCTTCATGCTGGCTGTCTCGGGTGGTCCGGTTTTAGCCAATTGCTCAACCGTGGGTGGTTTAACCTCCTGGGCCGGTTTCACCGCCGCTGGCGCCATAGGCTCTTTGGCCGTCTCGACAGGCTTGGCCGGTGGTGGTTCCGTGGCTTTAGTTTTGACCTTCTTTGCTGCCTTGACCGGCTCTGGTTCCTTGGGCAATAAGTCTTTGGGTGGCTTTAAGGGTGTCTTTCCTTTTCGGATAATCTCGACCATGGCGCTACCCCGTAGTTATTTTTCTTGAAGAGCTAAAACCCAATTTTCTTTCCTGGCTTATCAGGGAAATTGACTAACTTCTTGATGGCATCAAAGACAAGTTGGAACTGCTTGTCATACTTCTTTTCCATGTCTTCAAGCTTTACCCGCAAGTCTTCATTGCTCCACACCAGGCGCCGAATTTGGATAAAAGCTCTTATAATTTGGACGTTAACCTGAATTGCCTGGTCGCTTTTCAGCACGCTTGAGAGCATCGCCACCCCGGCCTCAGTAAATGCCAAGGGAAAGGTTCTTGCTCCGCCCCAACTTGAGATCACAAATTGTGATTTCAAGTTGATAACCTCTTGTTTCGTTAAGCGGAACATAAAGTCATCGGGAAACCGGGCAATATTTCGTTTAACGGCCTGGTTTAA
>JADFYA010000452.1:1859-2794 GCA_015233285.1 Deltaproteobacteria bacterium
GTCTCTACTCCGTAAAGCTCGGCCAGATCTCTATCCAACATGACCTTGGTGTCACGGATGACATAGATTTTATTAACAATCCGTTCTACCGGAATAATGTCTTTCATTTTTGGGTCTCTTGGGAGGATGCTTTGCGTAGTTAAGCAAATTTCACATAAACCAGGCCGATGGTCAAGAATTAATCGACCTTCCCTGGCCGATTCAGGATCGAAATAATTGTGCTGGCCAGGTTGCCCGGCTTTACCCGGCACATTGCCTCAACTGTGATTTACACCCACCGCCACACGCTTTTGAACTCCTGAGTAGTTCAAGGTGAATAGTTAGCAGCCGTTCAAATATTCTTTTTAAAAGACCAACTTTTCCTTCAGTGTCGCCTAATAATTGGTCAAGCTTTTCTGAATCTAAATCAGTCTCAGCCCAGGTGCCTATTTTGAGTAGGTAAACCACACCGTCCACATTCGTGATATTCTGGCGGAATGCTTCTTCAAGGTCTATCCATTCCATCTGTTGAATGCTCTTTGCCTGCTCCATCAATGCACCTCCTGGGCCGGTGCCGCTTGACGTTCTGGAAATCTCACATTGACCATCAGCCGTTCAAATAACTCACTACTGGTTGTAAGCCAGTATTCGGTGTCGTTTAGCAGGATATCTAGTTTATCCTTATCCAGATCAAAATCCGATGATGCGCTTAAACTGAGCAAATGAATGACTCCCGTCGCCCTCCATAGGTTCCGTTTGATCTCAGACTCCAAATCAGACTCCAAAGAGGTCACACTCTTAATACTCTTTGCCTGCTCCATATTTTTTCTCCTCCAAAAAATATCGGCGACCTCAAAAAGTATTGCTTAAGGTTGCAGTACACAACCCGCCCATGGGTCACCACATAGGCATACTCCTCAAAACCGCCGATCAATTTTTATGGAAATAGAAATAGC
>JADFYA010000453.1 GCA_015233285.1 Deltaproteobacteria bacterium
AGTTGGGAGAGCGCTTGAATGGCATTCAAGAGGTCGTCGGTTCGATCCCGTCCAGCTCCACCAAAAGAAAATAAGGACTTAGCCAGAAATGGTTTAGGTCCTTTTTTTGTTGCGTACCCATTGCGTATCCGCTTACAGATTGACGTACCCAGACTGGCCTTCCTACTTTCCTGCGCTTGTCCACCTTAGCCTCTTTTGCGACCTTGTTTTCCGCTGTAAAATATGTTATGGTAGGTGATCAAAAGTTAATCAGCTTTCGGGGATAGGTTGAGGGTCGCTCCCCTGACCGACAAGGCGCCGTTTCCTGGCGGCGCTTTCCCCGGAGTTTAGCTTTCCAGGAGCCACACAGGAAGGTGGGATGTCATGAGCCAAGAGAATGAGAGTAAATTAATTCAGGATACCGTAGAACAATCAATAGTTTTTCTTAGCGATATCATAAGCAAATTATTTTCGTGCCTTCAGACGCTGGAAGGTTTGGGTAATGTCGAGGCGTTCAAGGACCGTATATCAGACCATTACTCTAAATTCAAATACCCTTCCCCTAACGAAGATATGCCTGACGATAAAGTAGAAGGCATGATTAATGATGGGTGATTCGGCTTTCCTAAAAATGCACCTCAGATTTTTAGAATGATTGATTCTTTCGTTTCGGCGGACTATTTGCCACCGGAAGATGAGTATCTGCTTTGGGCCCATATAACTTGCCCGTGGCCCTCAACAGCCTCCACCAGGACGGTGCGCTGCCTCCTTAAACGCTGCATCGTGCTTCTTCCGCATTTTTTTCATATAGCCCCTCCTTTTCATATAGCCCCTCCTTGTTGTACTTATCAAGGTTGACTTTACACCTTAGCCGGTTGTCCAGTTTTTGGGGAGCATTATAGTTGTTTGCCTGGTAGTCATAGCCGCGCCGGGACCATACGTTGACCTTCTCAGCATAAAATAGACCATCAGCCTTGCCGGTTCATTCCGGTGAGGCTGTTGTCGACATGCGGCATCCGAGGGAGTTGCCGTCGGTATTCCGATATTATCATTACTTATAAAAATAATTGTCTTATTTAACAAATAGGGCTGGTCCGCTTTTCCGCTTCTTTCTTAACCCAACTAAAAACTTGACCTTATCTGCCTGGCATAAACATTGCTTTTAATATTCCAACAAGGACCTGATCGAGTGATCGATCCCTGCGTTTAGCCACACGAAAAACAATCGATAAATACCATCAGGAACGGAAAATCAATCTGGTGAAGGAGAAATCATGAACGCTCGGCATATGGTCCTTCTTTGTTGCGCCTTGCTTTTTCTGCCTGTCTCGTTCGCCGCCGGAGAGGACTCAGGTTCTCCACTGAACACGAGCGACGCCGCCGAACAGCTTCCACGGGCCGGCACTGCGCTCCCCTTTCCCGCGCCGGTACCTAAGACCGGGCAAACCACGTCATATGGATACTACGACGACGGCGTCACCCAGATCGGCGTGGCCTGGCCTAACCCCCGGTTCACCAACAATAACGATGGCACGGTCACCGACAATCTGACCGGGCTGGTCTGGCTGAGGAACGCAAATTGCTTTGGAACCAAGAACTGGGCCGACGCCCTGGCTGCGGTCAACGGCCTATCATCCGGCAGTTGCGGGTTAAGCGATATCTCCCACGCCGGAGACTGGCGTATGCCCAATATCAACGAGTTAAGCAGTCTAGTGGATCCAGGTCAATATAATCCAGCGCTGCCGTCGGGTCATCCATTCTTAGGTGTCCAGACCTACGTAGGCGGGGCCGTATACTACCATTCATCCACTACCACAGCCATAGACACCACCGGCAACTGGGGCGTCAATTTCCAAAATGGCTTAACAACCGGCTGTGGTAAAGGTTCCATTTACGTTTGGCCGGTTAAAGACACCTGGTCGTTTTTTTCTAAAACCTTTCCCGCCCCGGTGGCCAAGACCGGGCAGAGCGTGTCCTATGGCCCGCACGACGACGGGGACCTGCAAAAGGGTGTGGCCTGGCCCAACCCCAGGTTCACGGATAACTACAACGGTACGGTCACCGATAACCTGACCGGGCTGATCTGGCTCAAGAACGCCAATTGTTATGGTCTCCAATCCTGGGCTCTGAATTTGGTTTCCGTCCATGGCCTGTCCAAGGGAATCTGCGGGTTGACCGACGGCTCAAACGTCGGGGACTGGCGAATACCTAATATAAACGAAATAAGAAGTTTGCAGGATGCCGCCCACTTCGGCCCAGCCTTGCCCGCGGGGCATCCCTTTACCAACCTCGCCAGCGGCCTGGGGGCGGAATACTGTTCCAGCGACACCTACACCAGCAGCACCGGTTACATTATGAGCTACTTCATGAACTATGGTTCTCTTATGAACTGGAATGACAAGACAGGTGGCTACTACGTCTGGCCCGTACGGAGTGGACAAGGTGGGTCATCGGCCAAAACAACCTACGATTTCGTCTGGTCGGGACCGGGCGGATCTGCCGGCATCTGGACCCTGGACAGCTCCAATAATGTATCGGCCTACAAACAATACGGCCCTTACACCGGCTGGGCGCCGGTGAACTACAGCTATAACCTTTCTGATGGAACGAGAACCCTGCTCTGGGCGGGACCGGGCGGATCTGCCGGCATCTGGACCCTGGACAGCTCCAATAATGTATCGGCCTACAAACAATACGGCCCTTACACCGGCTGGGCTCCGGTGAACCACAGCTATACCCCATCTGGTGGAACGCAAACCCTGATCTGGGCGGGCACGGGAGGCTCGGGCGGCCTCTGGCCCCTCGACAG
>JADFYA010000454.1 GCA_015233285.1 Deltaproteobacteria bacterium
CTAAGGTGCGGGAGGTCGCGGCCAACACCGCCACCAATGTCTCCTCTATGCTCCAGGATATGCTTAAGCATAGACCCACCGAGATCGATTACATCAACGGCGCCATCACCATGGAGGGTGGCAAACTGGGTATTCCCACGCCGGTCAATATGGTCTTAGCCGGCATAGTCAAGGGCCTGGAAGCCAGTCATGAGCACCGCGTGGCCCCAATGGTCCATTGATGGTCTTGATATTCTGCAAACGGTTTTAATTGTCCCTATAGAGATGAGATGGTTGCTGGTTACCGGCAACCGCTAGGCCACCTGCTGATGGTCCAGGAAGATCCGGCACCACCACTCGAAACACAGGAATGACCAGATCAGAAGCCGGCGGTTGATCTTTTTTTGGCAATGCTCATCGATTATTTCGGACACATAGGCTGGGTCTAGGAAGTCCCGGTACGCGGCCCGTTTGTTCAGCAGCATCTGCCTGACATACTCGATGTTTTCCCCACGAAACCAGGACTCGTCGGGTGAGGAGAACCCCTGTTTTTGCCGGGAGGTCACCTCATCCGGCATCAGGCGGCTCATGGCCCGCCGCAGCACGTTTTTTCCCTCCGCCGACTTGCGGTGATGCCGCCACTTCATCAATTCGTTTTCATCTATGACCTTCATCTCCTGGAGGTTGGCCAGCTTGTGCCGGATCGGGATGCGCATGGCAAAGTCCACCAGGTCATTGTCCATAAAGGGAAATCGTTCTTCCAGGGAATTGGCCATGGACAATTTGTCCCCCACCAGGAATAAAGAAGCCAGAAAAGTCTTGATCTCGAAATAGAGGGCGTTGGCCACCTGTTCTTCCGGAGTGTCATACCTGAGGGCCGGATTAAAGGCAAATACCTGGGCAAAAATTCGGAAGGTGTCCTGGCCCTTGACTTGTTTCCACATGGCCGGAGTAAACAGCCGGTGTTTGTCCTTATCTGGGACCAGCCGTTGCCAGAAATTATAGTATTCCCGTAGATAAGCATCCTGACTGACCGACCGCAAGACTCGATAATAACGCCAGGGATAGCCGCCGTAGAGTTCGTCGCCCCCCACCCCGGTCAGGCAGACCTTGACGAATCTGGAGGCCAGCCTGGAGATATAGTAGTTGGAATAACTCATCCCCAGCCGCAAATCCTCCAGATGATAAACTACTCGGGGCAATGCCCAGGCCAGATCCCCAGATCCGATGACCTGTTGATAATGCTCCGTCTTAAATCGATTGGCGATCACCTCGGCCTCACGGCGTTCATCATATTCCGCTTCCACCCCCTTGACGGTATACATATGAAAGCCGCAGGTGAAGGTGGCCAGCCTGGGGATGTGCGGTGCGGCTAGGGCGACCACTGATCCGGAATCCAGCCCTCCGGAAAGGTAACTGCCGACGGGAACGTCACTGATCAATTGCCGGGACACGGCGTTGGTAAAGAGCCGGAGGGTCTCTTCTTCCGCCTCCTGGGTGGTCATCTCTTCGTCACGCCGGGCAAAGGAATAATCCCACCATATCTTGGTCTGCACCCCCCGTTCGGCCTGGCTGATCCGGCAGATGGACGCGGCCGGCAGGAGATTAATGCCTTTAAATAGAGTGTGATGGCGAAATTGGTTTTGGAAGGTGAAGTATTCATTCAAAGCTTCGGGATTAAGTTCCGCGGTGATATCGGGATGGGCCAGAATGGTTTTAATTTCGGAAGCAAAGACGACCGTGTCATGATGCCTGATCCAGTATAGAGGCTTAATGCCGTATCGGTCCCGGACCAGATACAGGGTTCGAGCCCGGACATCCCACAGACCCAGAGCAAACATCCCGTTAAGTTTAGCGATAAAGTCTATCCCCTCCGCCTCGTAACCATGAACGAGCACCTCCGTGTCGGATCTGGAGTGAAAATGATGACCTTGGGCCGTCAATCCGGCCCGGAGCTCCAGAAAGTTAAAAATCTCCCCATTGTAGGTGACCACTACCCGGCCGTCTCGGCTGACCATGGGTTGACGGCCGGCCGGAGTCAGATCGATAATGGCCAGGCGTCGATGCCCCAGGCCCAAGCTGCCGTCGATATAACAGTCTTCATCATCGGGGCCGCGGTGGGCCAGAGTCCGGTTGATGGCGGCCAGGGTCTGCGGGGCCACGGGACGCCCGTTTAGATTAAATATGCCACAAATCCCACACACGGTTGGATTTCCTTCCAACTTGAGTTCTTCGCTAAAAGCCGGCCACAGACGGTCGAGAGCTGATTTCTGACCACGAATCCTTAACGGATCGATTACTTATCATGATTACTGTATATTATCCACAGGAAAAATTTAGTTCCAAAAAAAGCTTGACATGCTCCCGTGAGAGTGCTTTAATTTTGATTTCAACAGCGACGGTAACAATCTGTCGGGACGTGGCCCAGTCTGGTAGGGTACCTGAATGGGGTTCAGGTGGTCGCTGGTTCAAATCCAGTCGTCCCGACCAGCAAATACAAGGACTTAGACCAAATCGGTTTAGGTCCTTTTTTTATTGCATACCCATTGTGTGCCCGGATCTATTTTGAACCTGGCCGGTTTTCTCATTGAACACGCTTTGAGCAAGCTGAAAGTCCGGCAACCTCCTGATTATAGGGAAATGTCAACGTGTATTGCCCATACTCGGCCGGGTACGGCAAGGGTTAGGTCTCTCTCTAAAGCGGACAGGCAATACGGCCGGCACGAATTTTTCGATTCCGGATTAAT
>JADFYA010000455.1 GCA_015233285.1 Deltaproteobacteria bacterium
AAGCAAATTGATATGTTCTTCATGTCCTGGTAGTCCGATATTGATATTAATTATAGCCTGTTAAGAAGAAGCCTGGCCGCAGAGGAACGCAGAGCTTTTTAATATGCCGGATATCCTTTTAAATCTTCGCGGCTCCCTTTTGTCATTTCGAGCGAAGCGAGAAATCTTAAGATTCCTCACATTCGTTCGGAATGACAAGGTGGTAATCATCGGCTTTTGGTTGCCGCCCAAGGCATCTCATTGTTATGCTTGTGAGCGGCCGCTCACAGAATAGCTTAATTTAAATGTTAAATCAAGAGACGAACATGCTTTTGAGTTTGAGCAACAATCCGATGTTCCCTTCAACTTTGTACTTGCCGGACATGAAGGCGGCCTGGCCGTCCAATTCCCTCCGGGAGATAGCCAGCCAGACATCGGCGGGAGATTTTATGATCACATCCGGGTCCGGGGCGGGTCCATCGTGATACAGGCACTGGCCGCCGGCTATCTTTAAGTGACTGGTGAAGTTTTCTGAACCAGTGATTTCAAATTGATAGATGGCCACCAGGTCGCCGGCCCGGTCGCTCTGGAAACCCAAAGGCATCATTTTCAGCAATTCCAAGCAGGTCGCGGCCGCCTGGGGGCCGGAGGGCGCGGCCGATGGTTTGTCCGGTTTTTTCTCATTCTTAATTTTGGCTTTTTCTTTTGAGATCATGTCCGAGAGCCAGGCCTTCCTCATTTCCGGGTCAGTCGCCGGCCTGGTGAACTGCTGTTGAACATAATGTTCGAATCCTTCAAACAGCCTTGCCTTTTGCCAGTGTTCATAGTCGTCTTTCATGAAGTCCTTTTCCCGCTGGATCAGGTGCCCCATGAAGAGATGGAAGATAAGATCTCTGTCTGTGGCCGGGTAACGTCGTTTCTCCCGGATCGCCCGGACCAGGGCTCCGGCCAGATCCTCGGCTTTGGCTTCCACCGACTCCTTGCCGAGAAAAGAGCCCGGCCCGGTGGCGATGGCGGTGAACTCACCGACTGAAGAGGCGCCGTAGATTCTCAGTAATCCGGCCAGGTAGCGGGCTGTATCCGTTTCGCCCAGACCCGCCGAGACACTTATGGCCAGGCCCGGTTTCCATGAGGTCCGAGGTTTGTGGCCGTAGGTCACGGATCGATCCAGGAAGGTTTTCATTTGGGCGGTGACATGCCCGAAATAGACCGGAGAGCCCAGAATGACACCATCAGCGGTAAGTAATTTATCTATAATTCCGGCGTGATCGTCCAACCGCCAGCACTTGCCCTTTTCTAAGCACAAACCACAGCCGACACAATACTCGATTTTTTTCTCGGATAAAAATATCTCTTCGACGTCAACGTCTTGTTCGGACAAGACAGTCCTGATCATTTGGATCATCAGACTGGTATTGCCTATCCCCGCATGGGGGGAGCCGTTGAGGGCGACCACTTTTAGTTTGTCGGCCATACTTTTCTCCTCTGTCCTGGATAATTGAGATTGATCAAATGGGGGAGGGCTGTCCTTCTCCCTGGGGCCCGGCCCGGTAACCGGAGCCAGTCCAAGTTTGCGTTGATAATAGCCTGGATATTTCTTATTAAAAGGCACGCCGATACCCAGCAGAATAGCCATAGGAAAGACCAGTCCGAATAGGACGCCGGTCAAGCCGCTTTGGGGTAACTTCAATCCGGCGGGGACGAAATTCACCATCAGGCAGACGGCAAAGAGGCCAGCCCAGGCCCAGGTCATGTTCCGATTGATGATCTTGAAAACACTGGTCTCCCAAACCGCTTCCGGGGTGGTTTTTCGGGCGAAATATTCGGTAAAGTAGCGCTTACTCAGCAGAGCCGGCCCAGCCGTCACCACCAGGAACGAGGTGTAAAGAAAGGCGGTGGGATATGTGGCCAGGGTTGCGGCCAGTCCGGCCGGTCCACCCCAAAACGCCACCACGTTGATGATCATATAAAGCAGGAAACCTTTGGCGATGGCCGAAACGCCACCGTGTGTCTTGAGCCGATAAATGGCCGCGGCGATCAAGAGCAAACCGATCAGGCTCCAGAGGCGGACGGTTTGAATCTGGAAATGGCGAATGCCGGCCAGGGTTATGTAGGCCAGGCCGATAATGACAGGCAGATTTTCTCGTAAATGGTTCATCAGGGCAGCCCATCGTCTTTTAAGTACCTGGCTGCCGCGACCCGATGCTGAAAAAGGCGGTCTATGACGTAGCCACGTAAGGTCCTGGCATTGATAACCAGTTGCCTGGACAAGGCGGCATCCTGATCATCCGGCAAATGACGGGTCAGACGGCTCCGCAACCGCATTTCATGATCGACGATTTCTTTTCCCATGGCCGGGTAAAAGGTGAGGTCGGACATGTCTAATCCATTGTCCAGAGCTTGTTTGTAAACATTGGCCGCCTTAACATCGTCTTGGTTGTAACAGCCTGGTTCCAGTGGCAAAATTAGATTGGTCCGGATAAGCCCGGTTAATTGATCCGGGCTAAGGCCGGTAGCCCGGCACAGGGCCGCCTCGTCTAAAACCGGTCCCTCCATCTGGCCGAAGATAACCTGGCTCAGTTCGAGCAAAGGCGTCACGTCCCGGCCCTGATCCTGCAAATTAAGAAATGTCTTAATCTTGGCCAGAGGAAGACGATATTTCTCCTGAAGCATCTTGATATATTTGAGCCGGTCCACACAGGCCGGGTCGTAATAGGCCAT
>JADFYA010000456.1 GCA_015233285.1 Deltaproteobacteria bacterium
CTGATTAAAACCGGGACTATCCCGTCTATGATTTATTGGGGCCCGCCCGGTTCGGGAAAAACGACCCTGGCCAGGCTGTTGGCCACCCAGAGCGAGGCCTATTTTGAGTCTTTTTCCGCGGTCCTGTCAGGGGTCAAGGACTTGCGGGAAGTCATTGACCGGGCCAAGTACAGACGGGCCGCCACCGGCCAGGCCACCATCCTGTTTATAGATGAGATACACCGATTCAACAAAGCCCAGCAAGACGCCCTGCTGCCTCACGTCGAAGCCGGGGTGGTGACCTTATTGGGGGCGACGACTGAAAACCCTTCCTTTGAGGTCATTTCGGCTCTCTTATCCCGGACCAGAGTGGTTGTTCTCCATCCCCTCTCGTCTGAAGAGATACTCGTCATCATCCACCGGACACTGAATGATGACGAGAATGGGTTGGGCGGGCAGGGTCTGACCGCCACTGATGAGGCCTTAAATTTTCTGGCCCAGGTGGCGGATGGTGATGCCCGGGTGGCTTTGAATGCTTTAGCCTCCGCGGCAGACCTGGCTCTGGCCGGCAACAAGGTAATAGACCAGGGGCTGATTGTCGAGGCCGTCCAAAAAAAAGCATTGTCATACGACAAGGACGGAGAAGAACACTATAACCTGATCTCCGCTTTTCATAAGAGTCTGCGTGGGAGCGATCCGGACGCGGCGTTGTACTGGATGGCCAGGATGATTGAATCCGGAGAAGATCCATTGTACCTGGCCCGCCGGATGGTCAGGTTTGCTTCGGAAGACATCGGCGTGGCTGATGTTCAGGCTCTCCAGGTGGCCCTGGCGGCCATGGAGGCGGTCCGGTTTGTGGGTTTACCGGAAGGAAACCTGGCCCTGGCCGAGGCGGCGGTTTACCTGGCTGCGGCGCCCAAAAGTAATGCTTTGTACAAAGCCTACGGAGAAGTGGTCGAGGAGATCAGGAAATCCGGGGCATTGCCTGTGCCTTTGCATATCCGTAACGCCCCAACAAAGTTAATGGACCGATTAGGCTATGGCCGAACATACAAGTACCCACATGATTTTCCCCATGCCCTGGTTGACCAGGAATACCTACCGGAGCGGCTGAATGGCCGAGTTTTTTATTCTCCGTCGAGTCGAGGATTTGAAAAGACCATTAAGGAACGATTAGAGTACATCAGGACCAAGGTCAAGAGCCGGAAGACACCGGAATCCTGATTTTCCATCAGAAGTTTACATCCGTAATAACCAGTGCCCGACAGCCTGGAGGTGAGAACAAAATGATTGGCGGGGACCCCAAAAACCTTAAGCCCTATAGTCTCAGAGGCTCATTGCTGGGTTTGGCCGCGGGACTGGGTATCGGCTTCTGGCTCCTGGAGTCGGTAGTTGATTGCTACCTGTTCCGGGTGGACGGCCTGGGGCCGTGTCTCGCCGGTTTTTCCGGTTACGGCATCTGGATGAGGCTGCTGGTCGTGGCGCTGTTGGTGGGATGGGTGATCTACGCCGGATTTACGGCGGCCGCCCAAAAACGGGTGGAGGCGGGGCATCAAGCCCGGCTGGTTGAACTTCAAGCTAGGCAACGGTTCGTTGAAGACTACGCCGGTTTCGGGTTGGCGATTGTCGAAGATGATCGAATCATTGAGGTTAATGAGACCGTTGCCGCCATGTTCGGTTATGACCGGCCCGATGAGTTGACCGGGAAATCGGTGAACGTGACTGTCCACCCCGATGACCAGGAGCGCGTCAGGAAATGGATGGTGGCCGGGCAGATGGGGGAATCGCCATCAACCAGGGATGAATTCCAGGGAATCAGAAAGGATGGCACCCCGATTTACCTGGAAGCATCAGCCCATAAGGCGCTTTATCAAGGAAAACCGGTGTGTTTTACTTTTTTGCGAGACGTCTCCAGGGAGAAGCGGGCGGAGCAGGCGACCAGAGAATGCGAAGAGAGATATCGGACCACTTTTCACGAGACGCCCGATGTCTTTTGTATCATTAGAATCTCCGACGGCCGATATATGGAAGTAAATGATTCCTACTGCACGATAACCGGTCACTCCCGCGAGGAGATAATCGGCCGGACCTTTTTTGACACAGAGTCGTTCATTGTTCCGGATGAAGTGAAACGGTTTATTAAGATATATGAAGAGAAACAAAAAATTGACGATTTTGAATTCCGTTTCCGGATCAAAGATGGTACCGCTCTATACATGCTCGCCTCCGCCCGGCCGATTATGTTCAGTCAGGAAAAATGCCTGGCCGTGGTGGCTAAGGATGTCTCTTCCCTGAAAGAAATAGAAGAGGCATTGAAGAATGCCCAGGAACGGTACCAGGTGTTGGTGGAGGAAAATTTTGACGGGATTTTTGTGCACCAAAACTTTAAAATTATCTTTGCCAACCGGCGATTATACCAAATGCTCAATTATAAAAAGGATGGCTTGATCGGTCTGGAGCATTGGCGGATTTATCATCCCGATTTTCAGACGCTGACCGCGGCCCGGGCCCGCATCCGATTAAACGGCGGGACGGTGATCTCTCCTTTTCAAGTCAAGATGTTACGTAATGATGGATCATCCTTTGACGCCGAGATTCACGCCTGGGTCATCTCTTTGAAGGGGGAGCCGGCGGTTCAGGTGTGCGTCAGAGACATCACGGAACGGAAACAAGCTGAGACGGCGCTACGGGAATCGGAAAAACGCTATCG
>JADFYA010000457.1 GCA_015233285.1 Deltaproteobacteria bacterium
GGAAAGTCTACCGTCCAAGGGCTATTGGACAGGGCGGCGAAGAAGGCCCAGGAACAGGCTGAATAAAAGAGAGGGTCAAGCTATGGACAAACCGACGCCTGATACCACAAAATAGTCAACCCGGCTGGATTGTGGCACAAATTCTTCAATTACCATGCTCCAGATTCATAACATTTGTTATCTATGAAATGCAAAATACATATCATGTTTATCATAACTACTTGCTAAATAAAGGAAAAATGTATACTGTAAATGTTATGCAAATATATTCATTGCAGCCGATGACCACACGGTCAGACCCACAAAAAATGTTGACCATCGGCAGGCTGGTGTGATAATTCTGGAGGTGCTTAGAAGGAAGATGTGAACCGGATTGCCACCCGTGAGATTGGCTATTTTTTGATCCCAGAAAATTTACCGGCGTTTTTGGAGAGGGTGCCTGTGCGGCGACACATAGGCGGGCTGACGTTTACACGGCCTTAAGCAACGCTCTTTGAACTCGCCGGTCTCGTTTTGTGGAGGGGAAAAATGGAGCAATTTGATTTAATTCCGGCGAACACCATGTGCAGATGTCAAATGGCTATCAGCGCCGATAATAAGACATTAGGCACCCCGTATGTGACGGCTGAATTTGTAGTGATAGCCGGTCCTTATACGGGACGGAAAATCTATCAGGATTTTGTCTTGTCCGGCGATAAGGATGCCGGAAGGTCGATCAACATCGGAAGAAGCTATTTGAGAGCTATTTTGGAGTCCGCCCGAGGTTTTAATCCAGACGACAAAAGTCCGGAGGCCGTGACCGCCCGGCGGGTATCATCATTGAGTGATTTCAATGGTCTGGAATTCGCCGTTAAAATCGGAATCGACAAAGGAAAAGACAATTACGCCGACAAAAACAAAATCACCCAAATCATTACTCCCGACCACCAGGAATATCGGCCAACAATGTCACCGGCGGAGGGACATTGACGGGAAAAATGAAGGCCATGCCGGACGATAACCCGGTGTGGCTTTTTTAATGACCTGTGCTTGAGATTTCCAGATCAGACGGGTATTATCGGAGTGGATTTAAACTGAGGAGTCATATCGAAGAACGATAACTTAAATAGCCTTTAGCCTAAAAAACTGAAGGCTACCGATTCAACCTGGCCCTGGACAAGCTTTTGGTTGAACGAGGTAGCCCCCGTGCGGTTGCGACACCTGCATGATTAAGATTATAGATGTACCAGACACCATTGTCAATAATCTTAATAACCCTACCTCGAAAAACCTCACCGAAAAGCTTTCCAGGGCCACAAAAAACTTGGAGGCCCCATGTCAACATCCGCAATCAGAATCAATCCTTTTGACGCTTACTACATGATTTCCGCAATCACGATCTTGAGCGATAACGCCAAGGCCATTTTGGTGATGATCCTTTTCAGGTCTCGATCAAAAGGATTCTGTCACCCCGGTCAAGAAAAGCTGGCTGAGTGGTTGCACAAGAGCATCGACCAGATTCAACGCGGTGTCCGCGAGCTGCGTGACGGCGGTTGGATACGCGTCGAGAGAAGGTTCCTGCAGAGCAATAGATACTATCCGACCATAGAAAACGGCCTTTGTAGAGCCAAGAATCAAGGCCAGGAGGCACAAACCCCCATCCTGGAGGCCAGGAAACCGCTTTTGGTAAATTTACCAAACCCGATCCGACCGGACAATCCACTTTTGGATTCACCATCCGGACACGGCCAGGATCACCACGGCGCACAATTGGGTTGTTCAAAATTGAACGAAGCTATCACGCCCCAGGCTAACCCGGCCCAGACCGCAGATTCATCAGGGCATAGTCACCGGACTGGTGCGGTATCAGTTACCGGATTAATCCGGGATAGAAAAGAAAAGACGCTTCGCTTAAAAGAAAAACGGACAAACGCATCCCTACCGAAGAGTCCCGAGCCAACACCACCCACGTCAGAACAGCGTCCGTCTGTCTCTCTTGAACCTATGATCAAAAACTTTGAGGACATAAAAATCTGGACCGGCCACACCTGCCTTCGATGCGGCACCAAAGATAAAGAACTGCACAAGGTCCGAATCGACAACCGGAAACCGATGGCTGATTTAACGAACCTGCAACCGCTTTGTGGCACCTGTTATGAGGCAACCGCTAAGAATACCAAGTACGTCATCAAAGACATTCGGAAAGAATCCCGACCCGGCATTGTCAAAGCCCAAAGCCTGAGTTGGCCTGAAGAGTTCGGCCAGAGTCAGGTAGAACAAGCAGCCCTGGAGTTCGAGACCCTGACAGCTCAGTTACCCGGCCAGGCCCGGCGATGGTGTCAGGCCCAAAGAGATCAGGCGGCTTTACTGGTGCCGGTTATTCGGACGGCTCTCAACCGGATGGACAAGATTCGGAATTTGGTCGGCTATCTGGTTGGCGGAATGAGGACCAGGCGGGAAGAGATGGGAATGGAGATGATATGAACTTTTACCTCGGACTGGAGTTGCTTCGCCACCCCAACGAACACACACGGAGCCGACGGCGAAGCCTCCCGTGACGGTTAAGACCGACGCCGAGAGGAAAGCCCGAAACAGGCTGGCTTGCAGAAAAATTGCCAAACAGCTTTGGATGAATGATCCGACAATCATGGTTTCCCGCATGGTCGAGCGGCCGGAAATTGTTGGAGCTTCCGGAGGAAGGTCAT
>JADFYA010000458.1 GCA_015233285.1 Deltaproteobacteria bacterium
CGGCATGGCCCAGCAAGCAGCCTCGGTGCAGCTTCCACTGGATATAGCGATTATTGATAAAATTAACGATTTGATTGGCATTACTCAGGCAAGGCCCGATAGCCAGGTGTTCCCGGCTGTTAAAGACGAAACAGAGACCGGTCAGTCGTTTGCGGACGATCCGCCCATCATCGAGTTCCACATATTCTTCCTTTACCTTCGTCTTACCGGGGTCCGGCGTCTTCTGAGTGAAGGAGAACGGAAAGGTCTGAATTGGAGCTTCATGGGCGGTAATGGTGATGTCGGCGGGACCTTCCGTGGAGACGAACGACCCGAAATACTCCTCTAATACATCCACCAGGGTCGGCTGATTTGTCTTTAAGGCTATTCTCACCTGTCCAAAAACCAGGTTGAGGCCGGTGGTTACCGGGTACGTTGTCCGCAACCGGCTAATGAGGTCAAGGGCTGAGATGGGATTTTCTTCCATGATGCGAGCCTCGCTAAAACATAGGTGACGTACTTCTCGGCGGCGTCAATGCCCTGGGCCTTTTCCAAGCCCCGAAATCCTCCAAAAGCCGATACTTCAAAGACAACCGGTCCGGCACCGGTCTCGGCCACGTCAACACAGGTAAAGTCCAGGCCAAAGCAACTTTGGGCCCGGCCGGCTAAGTCAATAATGGCCGGCGGCGGATCATACGGTTCATATTGGCCTCCGAAAAAAGTAGTCGTGGTCCATGAACCGGGGACCCGGCATCGGGCATAGGTGGTCAGGTATTCGCCGCCCAAAAACACCACCCCCAGGTCCTTACCTGGGATATCTATCTTCTTTTGGATATACATGGAGGAATATTCGCTCCGGTAGGATTCGATGGCCTCCTTCGTCCCATAACCGGACTTAATGACCACCATACCGCGGGCCTTTGACGTGTAAAGAGGTTTAAAAACGGCTTCTCCATACTCGGAGACGGCCTTCAAGGCCTCGGTAACGTCTTCGGTGATAGTAGTCGGCGGCATGGGGATACCGGCCGATTGCAAGGTGACGGTGCAAGACAGCCGGTTCAAGACGCCAATGATGTTGCCCGGTTTGGAGAACATGGGCAGGCCGCGGCTATTGAGATAACGCAAGACTTCCAACCGGTCCAGCAGGCTGGGCGAGTAGGTGAGGCCGATCTTCTTGATTATCAAAGCATCGAGTTCGGTCAAATCACATCCCTGGAAAAACGCCCGCCCCGATTCAAAGTCCAAACTTACTTCATCCATGCCGATCAATAGCCTAAAGCCGGTCATCTCAGCTACCGCGTCGGCCAACTTTTCCGAAGACCAGCTTCCTTTGATTCCAACCACACCAATTCTGGTCACACTTAACTCCTTTACCAGGTTACTGCAAAAGGCTCAGCTCTCCCGCAGGTGGCGTATCAACTTCAACGCCATGATTCAATCCGCAGATTGCGCCGATTCGCGCAGATTAAAAAAACAAAACGTTTGTGTCCGAAGGCTTGTATTCAAGCCACGGCCGGCCAAAGTCAAGCAAATGATCGCATGGCCTGTGGGTCGCTTTCATCTGCGTTCATCTGCGAAATCTGCGGATACATTTCAGTTTCCCAATCAATAAGACTTGCCGAAGTCAGGTTATACTTAATAATATAATACAGACAATGGAAAGACAAAATCCGTCCAGGACCCGCCGGCCGCGCCATATCCGGCCACTTTTTCCATTAAGAAATGAGCCCGCAAATACATCTCTCGGGCGAATTCCTTGTTTAATTCAAATCTGGTGGAGGTATAAAAGGATCTGGACAGGGCCAGGGCCAGCCGGGCGTTGAACGTCCGGTCTTGCCAACTCAAGGCCAATTGGCTGGAGAACTCATAGAATTTTTCGATGATCCAGTTTAACCTGGATCTCAGTTCTTCATCAAAAACCGGGATCCTGAAATTCGAGATGAGAAAGACCGAGACATCTTGCACGTAATCGGCATACCTGGACCGGTACAGGTCAATGAAGTGGACCCGTTGCAGTTCATGGTTGTAAACGACATTGTTGACGTTGAAATCACCATGAATCAACACGGCAAAGGGTGCGGGAAGCCGGCTCTCAATTTCTGAGCAAGCAGACAAAAGCTCTTCGGATGAGGCGACCTTGGTCACGCCCAGATATTTGGCCGGCCGCGAAAAATTTTCATGGACTCGGTGAATCTGAGGCAGTCTGGCCCGGATCTGGTTGAGATAGTCGGTGGCCATAGGACCGTCCTGCCGGGTCTGCCGCCACACTTCTTCGAGTATTTGCTTCAGGATAAAGAAAGCATTCCGAAGCGGTTCCTCCGCGGCATTCAGGATGACTTCATCTAAGGTGCACCCGGCCAAAAACTGGACCAGCAGCGCGCCCTTGTCGCCTTCCTCATAATAGCCTAAAATTTTGGGAGTCAGACCGGGATACTTTTCCGCCCACAGTTCCAAGTTGGCTTTTTCACGGCGGATTTTTTGCAGGTTGCCTTCCTTGAAGATACTCTCTTGTGCCTGGGACCAATTGGACCGCCGCTGCTCCAGCCGGTTGATGATGCAGCCGGATCTACTACCCAGAATTGAATGGACATCGAGTTCTTCCAGGTTGCCTTCAAATCCCGACCGGGACAGCGTTTCTTGGAGAGCCTGAAACTGGTGAATCTTGATCTTTTCGCCGATGATGGCCAGAATCAAGGCCT
>JADFYA010000459.1 GCA_015233285.1 Deltaproteobacteria bacterium
CCTGGTTGACATTAGAGATCTGGCCTATAACCTTCGCCCGGCAGCTCTGGACGATCTGGGATTAGCCCAGGCCATCTCACAGTTGTGTGAGGAGTTCTCTGCCCGTAACGGACTCACGGTGGATCTGATTACGGCCGGGATCGAAGGTCTAAAACTGGATTTCGACACCGAGATCACCATCTATCGACTGATTCAGGAAGGCCTTAACAACGCCCTTAACCATGCCGATGCCGGGCTGATCACAGTCCGGCTGGTGACGTCCTTTCCGTTCATTATCCTCCGGCTGGAAGATGACGGCCGAGGTTTTGATGTGCCCCAGCGTTTGGCCGTGGCCCTTAGTGAAAGACGCATGGGTTTGTCCAGCATGAGAGAGCGGGTCAGCTTGTTGCGAGGTAAGATGCGCCTTGAATCCCTGCCGGGAAAAGGCACAAAAATTGTTATAGAGGTTCCCTATAAGGAGAACAGACCGTGAGTAAGAAGAAAACCATCCTGATCGTGGATGATCATCCCTTTTTCAGGGAGGGCCTTAGGGCGATCTTGGCGCGAAACTCCGGTTTTGAGGTCGTAGGCGAAGCCGGCGATGGGCAGCAGGCCCTCCGAATGACTAAGGAACTGAAACCTGACCTGGTGCTGATGGATATCTCTTTACCCGACAAAAGTGGGATTCAATTAACGGGTGACCTGCGGCATCTGTTACCCGATGTCAACATACTGATCATCAGCATGCACGCCAAAGCGGATTATATCACTAAGGCCTTCCAGGCCGGAGCCAAGGGGTATCTTTTCAAAGAATCGGCGGCGGAAGCCCTGGTCCAGGGGTTGGAGGCCGTATCCAAAGGAGAATTTTTTCTGGACGCGTCCCTGTCCCACCAGGTGGTCAAAAAGCTGATGGAATCCCCGGAGAAAAAGACGAAAGTCTCCGACACCGCTTACGGCACCCTGACGTCCCGGGAGCAGGAGGTGATGCGTCTCCTGGCAGAGGGCATTTCCACCAAAGATATTGCCCAGAACCTGTGCATCAGCCCCAAAACCGTGGACAACCACCGGGCTAATATTATGAGCAAACTCAACCTGCACAGCGCCATTGAACTGGTCCGGTACTCCGCCCGGCTCGGCCTGATTGACGTAGATCTGTGGAAAGATTAGCCGGCAATCTCGTGGACAATAGTATTAGGGAAGAAGGGTAAAGGTGAGTTATGGATAAGCTCGCGGCCATTCGTTATGTCTTGGCTTCAGATAGGTCCATTTTTGAATACTACTGTGGCCGGATGTTGGAGGAAGCCGACGTTGATTTTGATGACTTTGACGTTGTGTTGGACAGCGCCGGTGATGAAGGATTTGACGACATGGCCGACAAAATATTAGTCGAAGGACTGGAGGCCGGGATCATTGCCTTTAATCCGGAACACGAGTCACCTGATGAGGAATATGAGGCCACCTAGGTGGTCGCCCAGACTCGAAGTCCTATCAGAACCAGCAATGTTATCCAGGATGTGGCCAGCATCAATCTGTTGGTCAGCAGAATGTCATTGGGGGTCAAGGGCCGGAGCGGATCTCCCAACTCCGGTTTGTGTGAGGGTTTCCCGCCGTAGTAACTGAGCCCACCCAGTTGCACTCCCAGAGCGCCGGCCATAGCTGCTTCCGATTGACCGGCATTAGGGCTGGGGTGTTTGGTCCTATCCCGCAGAAATATCTTGATTGAATTCGCAGCCCGTTGCCCCAGGATCAAAGCGGCCGGAGGAACCAAAATAGAGGTCAACCGGCTGGGCAGGAAAGCCGCCAGGTCGTCTAATCGGGCCGAGGCCCAGCCAAATTCCAGGTAGCGTTCATTCTTGTATCCAAAGGTGGAATCGAGAGTGCTGATCGCCTTGTAAGCCATTATCCCCACCGGCCCGCCCAACACGGCAAAGAACAGCGGGGCGGTAACTCCATCGACCATGTTTTCCGCGACGCTCTCCACAGTCGCTCGAACCACTTCCGTCTGATCCAGGGAATGGGTGTCTCGACCGCAGATCATCCCGACCCGGCGTCTGGCCTCCTCCATGTCTCCCGAATTCAAAGCCGCCCACACCTCCGTGCCGTGCTTGATCAGGTCCCTGGCCGCTAGGCCGGTATAGATGATCAGGATCGAGACCAGGTCACCCACTATCGGGTGGATCCCCCGCCCCAATCTGACGACCAGATAAGTCCCCAAGATCGTGACCAGGACGACAGCCAGAGCCGTGACCAGACCGGCCGTCCTAGGATCCCGGATGGTGCTTCGAGACATCCCTTCCAGTTTCACCGCCAACCGGCCGATCAACCTGACCGGGTGGGGAAACCAGCGGGGGTCACCGATTAATAGATCAAGAACCATCGCCGCGATGACCTGGTATTCAATATTCATTATGGTGATCCGATGCCGGGCTAAATGATCGTTCAGGAAAAAAGAAATCAGACGGGACTCAGGGATAAAAACAGTACGGTCTCGGGAAGAATCTAGTATTCAAACAATAATCCAAGGGAGTAGACCAGTGCCCCCAGATCCGAGTTCCAGGCCCCGAAATTATCTAAATTGACGTAACGGGTCTCTATCGAGAGGAAGGTCCGCTGGACGCCGTATTCCCTTTTGAATTCCATCGCTCGGACGGGATCGAGGGTGTTGAGATTGACCCGCATGCCCAAGGA
>JADFYA010000045.1 GCA_015233285.1 Deltaproteobacteria bacterium
CCGGGTCGAAAACCCCAACTTGGGCTATAAGCCGCGGTATAAGGAAGGCTATTTCCCGGTTCCGCCGACCGACAAGTTCCAAGACCTGCGGACCGAGATGGTCATGGTCCTGCAAGAGGCCGGGCTGGAAATCGAAGCCCAGCATCATGAAGTGGCCACCGGCGGCCAGGCCGAAATCGATCTGAAGTTTGGACCGCTGACCAAGATGGGCGACAACTTGATGCTGTATAAGTACATTGTCAAGAACGTGGCCTACCGAAATGGTTACACCGTGACTTTCATGCCCAAACCTCTATTTAAGGATAATGGTTCGGGGATGCACGTTCACCAAAGTCTGTGGAAGGGCGGCACGCCGCTGTTCGCCGGTGATTGTTACGGTGGCTTAAGCCAGATGGCCTTGTATTACATCGGCGGCATCTTGAAGCACGCCAAGGCCCTGTGCGCCTTCACCTCACCCACCACCAACTCCTACAAGAGATTGGTCCCCGGCTACGAAGCCCCGGTAAATCTGGCCTACTCCAGCCGGAATAGAAGCGCCAGCGTCCGTATTCCCATGTACTCCGCCTCGCCCAAGGCCAAACGGGTCGAGGTCCGTTTCCCAGATCCTTCCTGCAATGGATATCTGGCCTTCTCCGCCATGCTCATGGCCGGCCTGGACGGCATCGAAAATCAAATCGATCCCGGTCAGCCGCTGGACAAAGACATTTATCATCTGTCACCCGAAGAGCTGGCCAACGTGCCCAGCACCCCAGGCTCCCTGGAAGAAGCCCTTGCAGCCCTTAAGGAAGATCACAAGTTTATGTTAAAGGGCGACGTATTTACTCAGGACGTCATTGACACCTGGATCGAATACAAAACCGTAAATGAAGTGGACGCCCTTAAGTTGAGACCACATCCCTATGAGTTTGGCCTTTACTTTGACGCCTAAGCCGATTTTTTCTCTGTCGGTGGATTAATTTGCTTACCGTTTCATTCTCCCTCCTGTCCCGGCCGGTCCGAATTTTCGGTCCGGCCTGGACTATGTTGGGGGGGACGAGTTTCGGGTTGCGAGTTACGAGTTTCGAGTTGCGTGTTGGCATTTATACTTATAACCGAATGATCTTCATAGTAACATCAATCTGTTGATAATTATTAAATAACATCAATTAGGTAGATAATATCCATCATGTCTTAGACCAGACGGCAATGAGGTTCACAGTTTTGAGAAGTCCCAGCAGGGGCATATGAAGCATGCGTCAACCCCGTAACCCGCAACGCGTAACCCGCAACACGGGACCCGTAACCCGCAACCCGTGATAGGAGTGTGCCCATGCTCCGTGAAGACAGGCTACAGGATCTCATCGAACGGTCGGCCGACCCGACGGGGGTGTCGCCACGGCTGGAAAGATTGATATCGTCCGCCGATTTCCCCGGGTTGGATGAAAAGAGCATGGGGCATCTGGTGACCATCCTGGCCGCCTCTTCTTATTTTGCCAGGCTCCTGGCGGCTGATGTGTCGTTGGTGCACTGGTTGTTTCATGACCGGGCCCTATACCAGCCGGTCCGTAAAAAGGATATCTCCAGAGAACTTGACCAGTTTATCGGCGAGAAGGCCGATTTCGATGCCCTCTGCCGGGCGTTGAGAGTGGTTAAGCGCCGGGCTTTCTTAAGAATCGGTGCCCGTGACCTGCTGGGCCTGACCGGGATGCCGGAAACGACCAGATCCCTGTCTATGCTGGCGGAGCTTTGCCTTGACCGGGCCGTAGTGATGAGCACCGCCCAGTTGAAGCGTGACTACGGCACCCCGGTCCAAGAACCTGACAACGGCATCGGCAAAAAAGCCAAATTCGTCGTTATGGGTATGGGCAAGTTTTCTGGTTGGGATTTAAATTTTTCCTCAGATGTGGACTTGATCTATCTTTATTCTTCCCGCAACGGCCAGACAGATGGGATAAATCCATTTACGGGAGACACCGTCAAGCCGATTTCTCTGACAGAATTTTATAACAAACTGGCCATGTTAATTACAAAGGCCATTGGCGCACCGATTGACGGCGAATGGGTCTTTCGGGTGGATTTGGGTTTGCGGCCGGGGGGCAAAGAAGGTGAGATGGCCCAGACGGTGTCCTCTGCCGCCCTCCATTACCAGTTCCGTGGAGATCCCTGGGAGCGGTTGGCCTTGATGCGGGCCCGTCCCGTGGCCGGTGACCTGCTCTTAGGCAAGGTCTTTTTAGACAACATCAACTCGTTTATTTTCCGCCGCTCTCTGGATTATACGGCTATTGAAGAAATCAGAGCCCTAAAGAGGCGGATTGAGAGAGAAGGCCAAACCAGCACCAGGGCCGGGCGACTTAATATCAAGCTTTGTCAAGGGGGGATCCGGTCGCTGGAGTTTTTTGTCCAGACACTCCAGATGATCTATGGCGGACGCGTCACCGGATTGCGCAAGCGCGGCACTTTGGCCGCCCTGAGAGCCTTGGTCTCGGCCGGGATCATCCAGGAAGCGGATAAGAGCCTCTTAGATACCGGATATCGTTTCCTAAGAAACGTGGAGCACCGGCTTCAAATGTTTGACCAGCAGCAAACTCAAGATCTGCCGACCGCCCCGGAAGACCTCTACCGGTTGGCCGTAAGTATGGGGTTTCCACCTGTTGAGGGCCGGGAAGGGGTGGCTGATTTTCTGGATACGCTTGATCGCGTCCTGGCTGATGTGAGACGATTTTTTGATCAACTTTTTCATGATCCCGAACAGGAAGGCGTGCGGGATTACATGGAAAAATTTGATGTTTTGATGGATGTTCCAGAGGTTGAGGCGAAAGAAACACTGGGGAAAATCGGTTTTACCAATCCCGGCGCGGCATTTGAGTGTCTGAAGAAATTTGTCCACCCGGTCAAGCCGGGCTTATATAGCCAGTCGATTCGTCGGCATATGAAGAAGACCGCCGCCTTATTTCTGGATCTGGTGCCCCATTTGCCCAATCCTGACCGGGCGGCTTATCGTTTTGGGCAATTCCGGGACCGGATCGGGGCTGGGGGAGAAGGCATCTACGCCTTACTGGCTGAGAATCCAGCCACCTTGACCTTGTTGACCCGGATATTTTCTTTAAGCCCATTCCTGTCCCAAATATTTATAGCCACCCCGGAAATGCTGGACTCCCTGGTTTTGAGATCGGAAGGTTTACGAATTAAGACTCGCGGCGATATGATCCAGGAACTGGGCCGGATGATGAATCAGACCGCCACCCGGGAAGAACGCTACGAAGTCCTGAGACGTTATAAGAACGAAGAAATCCTTCGGATTGGGGTTCATCATCTGGCCGGCAGCTTAAACTCGCTGGAAGCAGAGGCTCAGCTCACCTCCATGGCCCGGGTTGCGCTCAAAGCGGCGATGGATCTGGCCCATCAAGACCTGATTAAAAGATATGCCTTACCCTTGGGTGATGGAAAGCTGCCCTTCGCCATTATGGGCCTGGGCAAACTCGGTGGCGGAGAACTGTCGTATAACTCGGATCTGGATGTCGTTTTCGTTTATACCCGGCAACGGGGTTACACGGCCATGGCCTCCGAGGATAAATTTTCGGAACAGATCAAGGATCGGTTGACGCCCATCACTCTTCAGGAGTACTTCTTGCGTCTGGCCCAACGGATTATCTCGATTTTATCTGTGCCGCTAAAAGAAGGGCCGGGATATGCCATCGACTCAGAGTTGCGGCCGTCAGGCACCTTTGGCCCGCTGGTCGTGTCCGTAACCGGTTTTGAAGAGTATCATACCACCTCCCAGTTGTGGGAACGTCAGGCCCTGCTGAAGATGAACCCGGCCACCGGCAATGAGGAATTGTGCCTGGCCATTACCCGGCTGACCTGGGAGATTATCAAGCAGACCGGGGAAAACGAAGAGAAGATCGCCTCTCAGATCAGGTCCATGCGAGATCGTGTCCGGCAAGAGAGACGCAAAGGAGATCCTCGGGCGATTCACCTCAAGCTTGACCCAGGTGGGCTGCTGGATGTGGAATTCGCGGTGCAATGCCTCCAACTCAAGCACGGCAAGGATGCCCCGCAGGTCTTAACACCCAATACCGTGGCCGCCATCGACCAACTGGAACAAGCCGGGATTATGGGCTTAGATCAGGCTGAACCATTGCGGAACGGCTATGTCTTTCTCAAGCAACTGGATCATCGGATGCGGCTGATGACCAACCTGACCGGAGATGAAGCCGTTAGCCGGGCAGAGGAAATCATGGCCGGGGCCTCCGGCCTGAGCCAGGTAAGCGGTGATCCGCTCCAGACGCTGAAAAAGACCATGACCGGCATTGCCGCCACTACGGAGGAGATACTGAGCACGGATTAGGGCCAGGGGCATTTGCAGGTTTTTCCGGAGGGAATTGTGGCTGAGGGAAACAGGTTCATCAGATCGGTGGGTTTGAAAAATATCTTGTCTTTTGGGGCAACGGAAAGGCAGATTGAGTTTGGGCCGCTCAATGTTATGATTGGTCTGAATGGCTCCGGAAAATCAAATCTTATCGAGGTGTTGAGCCTGCTGCAGGCCTCTCCCAAAGATTTTCTTGTACCCATTCGTCAGGGTGGGGGAGTCCGCGAGTGGCTGTATAAAGGATCGGATATCGCTCCGATTGCCGAGATCAACGCCGTCGTCGATTACCCTGATGGGAGTATGCCGCTCAGGTACAAGTCGGCCTTCACGATGGTGGGGCAACGCCTGGAAATGTACGACGAAGCAGTGGAGGATGAACGCCCTTTGCGCGGGGAAGAAGATGACGTCTATTTTTACTACCGATATCAGCGAGGTAATCCGGTAGTTAACATCCAGACATCCCACTCTGAATCAGCCGACCAGGCCCCGGAACGCACCCGTCGCTTCCTTCGGCGGCAGGATTTGGACCCTGAACAGTCGGTGCTGTCTCAGCGAAAAGATCCAGACCAAGATCCGGAACTGACTTACCTGGCGGATAGCTTTTCAAAGATGAAATTCTACCGGGAATGGAATCAGGGCCGACTCAGCCCCGCCAGATTGCCTCAAAAAACAGACCTCCCGGCAGACTTCTTGCTGGAAGATGCCAGTAATCTGGGATTAGTCTTAAATAACTTACAACACCATCCCTCTATAAAAAAAAGAATCGTTGAACGACTGAGAAAAATTTATGAACCCGTCGAAGAGATAGACATTAATGTGTATGGAGGGACGGTTCAATTATTTTTCCACGAAACAGACCTTCTTCAGCCTGTCCCAGCCACCCGCCTATCGGACGGGACCATCAGGTTTCTCTGTCTGCTGACCATACTCTTGCATCCTTCTCCGCCTCCGGTCATCTGTTTGGAGGAACCTGAACTGGGGCTTCATCCCGATGCCCTGTCCACCGTTGCCGATCTATTGAAGGAGGCCTCAAAAAGGACCCAATTGTTCGTCACCACTCACTCCGACCTGCTGGTCTCAGAATTATCCGACGTTCCGGAAAGCGTTCTTGTTTGCGAGCGAGACCCGGACGGCACCTATTTCCGCCGTCTGGAAAAAGACAAGCTCCAGGACTGGTTGGAGAAATATTCCTTAGGCGGACTCTGGCTCATGGGCGAACTCGGGGGGACCAGGTGACAATGGAAATTCGAATTTACGTTGAAGGGGGCGGGGATGCCAAAGAAGGAAAATTGGCCATCCGGAACGGCTTCAACGATTTCTTCAGGTCGCTGCGCCAACGCGCCCGACAGAAAAGGATAAGATGGAGCATTATTGCTTGCGGGTCGCGGGGAGAGGCATTTAGGGGTTTCAAAATCGCTTTGCGGGACCAACCGGACGCCCACCTCGTTCTTCTGGTAGATTCCGAGGCGTTTGTTGCCGCCAAGGACCCCTGGCAACATTTGGCTACCAGTGACGGATGGGAAATTACCGGTCTAACGAACCGGCCGTGCTACATGATGGTCCAGGCCATGGAGGCATGGATCATTGCCGACCCGGATAAATTGTCGACTTATTACGGCCAGGGATTCAATCCCAATGCAATTCCCAAGAATCCCAACGTCGAACAAATAGAAAGGGATTCGCTTGAGCCGGCCTTGAAGGCAGCCACCCGCCTGACCACTAAAGGCGAGTATCATAAGATCAAACATGGGCCTAAGCTGCTGGCGCTGCTTTCACCGGAGGAAGTGTGCCGAAAAGCCGAACACTGCCGAAGGCTGTTTGAGGATTTGAACTTATTGTTGTCATCGTCCTAAGACGCGTGACCATCCATCTGAAGACCCAGAGGAATGGACACGACGTGGTGCATTTTCTTTTTCTGCCCGGTCGGGTGGCACCCCCGGCCCAAAAAAATTGAGGTCAAAATATTTTTCTATTGCATTTCCATCTCAAAGAAGGTAAAAGCGGTAACTTTGCCGTAGCGGCTACTTTCAGGTAATTTTATGGCATTAAGAAAAGAAACGATAACGATAAACCAGGTTTTCCTCCGGCCGTTGGGCGACAACCCTCAGGCCCGTCTTTATCGGATTAGTCTCGCGGCGGGCATCACTTAGCGACTAGTCCCTTTCCGGCCATCAGCCAAATCGGCACTGTTTCTGCGGGACCGGGGGCAAAGAAACAAAAATGCCGCATCGGAATGGCTGTTCCTCGGCGTCATCTCTATGTTCATTGTTGCTTTGATTGGCGAAAGGCAACTTGGGCGACCGGTTAAGATATTGAAAAGTCCCAGGACAAGGACCAACCATGAAAAAAAATGTTGAAACCACTCTGACTGTTTTCTATTGTCAAAACAGCTTTAAAGAAAATAAGCGGACGCTGGAAGCCCAGGCGGGACCAAGGGTCAGACTCTTCCCCATTCCCTGCAGCGGCCGACTGGAGCCTCTGTTCTTATTGCGGGCTCTGGAAGGTGGCGCTGATGCCGCCTGCCTGTTTGTCTGCCCGGAGGGGGCTTGCCGCTATTTTGAAGGCAACCGCAGGGCGTCCAAGCGGGTGGCTTATACCCAAAAAATGCTCAAAGAGATCGGCCTGGAGGAGGACCGGGTGTTCATCACTTTTATGTCGGCCAATGAGAAACGCCCGCCCAAAAAGATGATTCTGGACGCCTTGGCCGCCGCGGAAAAATTGGGGCCGTCCCCCTTGAACAAGGCGCCCCTAAAGGAGAAAAAATAATGATCACCGCAACCAGAAAACCCTTAGACGATATCAAGGCCATGATTCGTCCGTTTAAGAAAGTTCTTATCGCCGGATGCGGGTCTTGCGTGGCCGAATGTGCGGCGGGTGGCGAAAAGGAGGTGGCGCAACTGGCTTCATCCTTGCGAATGGCCTTCAAACTTGAGGGGCAAGCCATCGAACTGAATGAGATCACCGTAGACCGACAATGCGTGAATATCTTTTTGGACCAACTTGAGCAACCTACCCAGGCCAATGAAGCGGTCCTGTCTTTGGCTTGCGGCGCCGGGGTCCAGGCCCTGGCCGAACGGCATCCCGACCGCCACGTCTTCCCTGCCTTAGACACCCAGTTTCTCGGCCAGACCAAACAGCCGGGGCTGTGGCTGGAAAATTGCCTGGGCTGCGGCCAGTGCAAGCTTTATTACTTTGGCGCCGTTTGTCCCTTAGCCCGGTGCGCCAAGCAGTTGTTTAACGGACCATGCGGGGGTTCCCAAAAGGGTAAGTGCGAAGTGGATCCGGATAAGCCCTGTGCCTGGCAATTAATCATTGATCGTCTTGGTGCCCTTAACGCCCTCGACCGGCTGGAAGAAGTCTATGAGCCCGTTGACTGGTCTTGTAAGCAAGGACGGGGACCGCGGAAAATCGTGAGGGAGGATCAACAAAGTTGAAGACAACAAGCCACTTAAAACAGGTACTCGCCCAGGGTCATTTTGCCGTAACCGCGGAAGCCGGGCCGCCCAAGGGTTGTGATCCGGAAGTAATTAATAAAAAAGCCGAGATACTCAAAGGATCGGTGGATGCAGTGAACGTCACCGACAACCAGACCGGGATCGTCCGCATGTCCAGTATGGCCGCCTGTGCTTTGCTCCTCCGGGCCGGGATCGAGCCGGTGCTTCAAATGGTCGTTCGTGATCGAAACCGGATCGCCCTGCAATCGGATATTCTGGGCGCGGCAGCTCTGGGAATACAAAATGTGATGTGCTTATCCGGTGATCATCAAACCTTCGGCAATCAACCCGGGGCCATGGGGGTATTTGACCTGGACTCCATCCAATTTGTGGCCACGGTCAAGAAGATGCGGGATGAAAGCGTTATCTTAGGCGGGGATCCACTCACCTCGGCGCCACCCATGTTTATCGGTGCGGCCGCCAATCCCTTTGCTGATCCTCTCCCCTTCCGAGTGACCCGGCTGGCCAAAAAGATCAAGGCCGGGGCGGATTTCATCCAAACCCAATGCATATTTAATCTGCCTCGGTTTAAGGAATTCATGACCATGGTCCGGGACCGGGGGCTGGACCGGCAGGTGGCCATCTTAGGCGGCATCACACCCATCAAATCGGTAGGTATGGCCAAGTACATGGCCGAAAAAGTCGCCGGTATGGATGTCCCGCCCGAAATCATCGCCCGAATTAACGGCGTGCCCAAAAAGAATCAGCGGGATGAAGGGCTGAAGATCTGTCAGGAAACCATCCAAGCTTTAAAAGAGATCGAGGGAGTGCGGGGCATCCACATTATGGCCATTGAATGGGAGGAAGCTGTTCCCCAGATCGTCAAGGAGGCCGGGCTGCTCCCACGGCCGGCTGTAAGTGGTGACGGAGGTCCCCATGCCGGCTAAGTATCATATCCATACCCAGGAAACTCCTCCCCGGTTTAAGGCGCTGATTCGTTCCGGCGTCATTGCCTGGGAAGAGGGCTGTTTGAAGTGCGCGGTGTGCGTGAAAAAACAGTGTGTCTATAAGGTCTACGACCAGCGGAATTTAGATGGACGGCAGATGCTTGATTCCATAGACACCCTGTGCAAAGACTGCTACCGGTGCGTCCAGGGATGCCCGGCCCGGCTGATCAATAAAGCGATTAATCCGGAATACTTACAAATCGGGGACGAGACCTTTACCCCGGAAATCATCACCAAGACCTGGAACCAGGCGGCCACCGGCAAAATTCCGGTGAGTGGAGCCGGGTACGGCGGTAAGTTCAGCGGCAAAGGCTTTGATGCCATGTGGACGGACATGTCCGAAATTGTCCGGCCCACCCGAGACGGGATTCACGGCCGGGAATACATCAGCACCGGGGTGGACTTGGGCCGGAAGGATATGTATTTAAAAACCGGGAAAAACGGCGAGATGAAACTGCCGACTTATCCCTCGGTCCGAATAGAACATCCGGTCCTTCTTCAGGTGCCCTCCTTCGGCGCGATCAAAAAGCCCTTTTTGCTGGGCCTGGCCGCGGCCGCCCATAACCTGCTGACCCAGGCCATCATTCCCGCCGCGGCGATTGACCGGGACTTCAGGCCGCATCTGGCCCATGTTGTCCCGTCTCTGGAGCCAAACATCGGCTTAGACGAAAAGATGCTCAGCAAGGTGTCCATGGTGGAGATCGTCGACCACCCCAAGGTCATGCATCAGGTCGCTAAAATAAAAAAGAAATCGTCCAAAGTGACGGTTATCGTCAAGGTGCCCCTGAATAAAAAATCACCGGCTCGATGCCTGGATCTGGTCCAGACCGGGGCTGAGGTGATTCATCTGGCCGGGAATGATGACGGCCGGGAAAATACTCCCAAAAACGCCCGCTATATCAAAGATGCCATCGCCGACGTGCATCAGAAACTGGTGGAAAACAACGTGCGGGACATGGTCAGTCTGATCACCTCCGGCGGCATTGCCCTGGCCGAGCATGTGGCCAAAGGCATTATCTGCGGATCCGACGCCATAGTGGCTGATGTGGCCCTGCTGGTGGCGGTGGAATGCCGGGTCTGCCGAGGCTGTAAGCAGGGGCTGCCCTGTCCGGTTTGCATCGAAGACATCAATGCTGATTGGGCGACCCATCGGATGGTCAATTTGCTGGGCGCCTGGCATAACCAGTTGCTTGAAATTTCCGGAGCCATGGGAATCAGGGACATTCGCCGCATGAGAGGCGAGCGCGGCCGGGCCATGTTTTTTGAGGAATTGGAGAAGATGGTCTTTGCCGGACTGGGAAAACCTGCCGCGAAATAAACTACGGGTTGCTGGTTTCAAGTTGCCGGTTGCATGTTACTTGTTACTCGTTGAAGACAACTAGCGACAGGTAACGAGTAACCAGTGACCAGCAACGAGCAGCCAGTGACAAAACATAAGTCAAAATAGGAAACAGAGGACGGCATCAGTGAACGCTCCAACAAAAGCTTTTGATCCATCGCAAGTGAAGGAAGCCCCTTCACGGTTTCGAACCGCCCTTGGAAAATATCGGGTCTCCAGGTCGGCCAAATGCACTGTCTGCGGACTGTGTGTGGACGTCTGCCCCTTGGGAGTAAATGAAAAGACCGGCGGGCGGATCACCAGTCCACGGGACTATAAGTGTCTGGGGCCGAAGTGTCCGACCGCATGTTTCAAGCAGTGCCCGGTTCAAGCCATTACCGTCAGGACAGACCCCACTTTCGAGACAATGGGTGACTACCGCTGGACCGGAGATATGCTGGTCAGCACCTATTACATGTGCGAGACCGGGCGGATTCCCCAAAACGGGTTGGAATACCGGACAGGCGCCTCCGAAGGCGGCTTCGATAAGCTGCGGCTTATTTTTCCTAAAGATCCGGCCCAGGTTTCTCCCGAGGAAGTGGACACTTCCATCGAATTGAACCGCACCGGCGACGGGCGGCCTCAAATAGACATTCCTTTTCCGGTCTACGGCGGCGGGATGTCCTTCGGGTCGGTCAGTATCCGGGCTATTGTCGGCCGGATGAAAGCGGCCCAGGCCCTTAATTCCTTTTGCTGCACCGGTGAGGGCGGCTACCCTGATGATCTTATCCCCTATGACAATCATGTCATCACTCAGGTGGCCACCGGGCTCTTCGGGGTCCGGGAAGAGACTATCCAGCGCGTCCGGATCGTGGAATTTAAATATGCCCAAGGGGCTAAACCGGGTCTGGGCGGGCACTTGCTGGGTGATAAGGTGACCCCGGCCGTGGCCAAGATGCGTGAGGCTGTGGTCGGCAGCGCTTTGTTCTCCCCCTTTCCTTTCCACAGCGTTTATTCGGTAGAGGATCACAAAAAACACATCGACTGGATTAAGGCCACCAACTCCAAGGCCCTGGTCTCGGTAAAGGTATCCACTCCGACAGATGTGGATATGGTCGCGGTGGGGAGCTACTTCGCCGGGGCTCATATTATTCATCTGGACGGTTCCTACGGCGGAACCGGCGCGGCCCCGGATATCGCAAAGAAAAATATCGCCATGCCCATCGAATATGCCGTCCCCATGGTGCATCGATTCCTGGTCGCCGAAGGGATCAGAGACAAGATCACCTTGATCGCCAGCGGCGGTATTCGGACCCCCCACGACCTGATCAAAATTGTGGCCCTGGGCGCGGATGGAATAGTGACCGGAACGGCCGATATGGTGGCCATGGAATGCGTCCGGTGTCATAACTGCGAAAGTGGCCGGGGCTGTGCCCGAGGCATCGCCACTACCGACACGGGCCTGGTCGAAATCATGAAGGCGGATTGGGTAGCCCAGAGATTGATCAATATGTATCAGGCCTGGCGGGCGGAAGTTCAAAGAATACTGGCCAAGATGGGACTGAAAAGCATCCGCCAACTGGTTGGTCGCACCGAATTTCTGGCTCATTTAGACTACCTGCCGGATCACGTCGATGGCGAAATAGAGTATTGATGCCATAAAAATACTTAGGAGTCGTAACCAAATATGAACAGCCATGAATATGTCCGAAGTATCTTGGCCGCCAGGCAGGACCTCTACAAGGGGATGCCCAAAAATTTGAGCCTTTCGACAGAAGAAGAGGGCGGCTGCGGCGTTACCGGATTCTGCTGCAGCATTCCCGTCCGGGGCCGGCACATCTTCAAACCTTCCGCCCAGATGCACAACCGGGGCAACGGCAAGGGCGGCGGCATTGCGGCCATGGGGTTTATCCCGGAGATGTTGGGCGTAGACCAGACCACCCTTAACGAGGATTACCTGATCCATATCGCCGACCTCGACGGCGAGGGGCTGAAGGCCCTGGAAGATAAGTTCATCTATCCCTTCCTGGATGTCCATCTGGCCGAGAATATCCCCCATGTGGACGACTACCGGGACATCGCGGGGCTGGAGGTGCGGCCGCCGGACATCTATCGTTACTTTGCCCGGGTTAAGCCCAACGTCCTAAAAGCCTTTGCCGCTAAAAAAGGGCTGACCAAAATGGCCCCCAGGGATCTGGAAGACGAATTCATTTATCAGAATTCAGTCAGTATAAACAGAACCTTCTATGATCCTCAGGGTAAGATGAAGGCCTTTGTTATGTCCCATGGCCGGAATTTCTTCGTCCTGAAAATAGTCGGTTATGCCGAATGGGTGGTGCAGTACTATAAGCTGGACAATTTTAAGGCCAATATTTGGATCGCCCATCAACGCTACCCCACTAAAGGCCGGGTCTGGCATCCGGGCGGGGCGCATCCGTTTATCGGCTTAAACGAAGCTCTGGTGCACAACGGGGATTTCGCCAATTATTACTCCGTGGCCGAATACCTCAAGCAACGGAATATCTTCCCGCTATTCCACACCGACACCGAGGTGTCCGCCCTGCTGTTTGATCTCTATAGCCGGGTTTACGGATATTCCCTGGAGCATCTCATCGAGGCGCTGGCCCCGACCCAAGAGATGGATTTCGATTACCTGTCTAAAGACCGCCAGCGGATCTACCAGGAAATTCAGAAGACCCACATCCATGCTTCGCCGGACGGCCCCTGGTTCTTTATCGTGGCCCGGAACGATACCAAAAATAACGAGCTGCAGCTTCTGGGCATCACGGATACGGCCATGCTGCGGCCCCAGGTCTTCGCCCTTCAGGAAGGCTCGATCAAAATCGGTCTGGTTTGTTCTGAAAAACAAGCCATTGACGCCACCCTGGACAGTCTGGCGGCGGAAGACCCCAGATTCGGCACCGTGGCTGATATGTACTGGAATGCCCGCGGGGGAAGCCATACTGATGGCGGAACTTTCATTTTCCGGTTGGATAATTCCAAGAGCAACGGTGAAGAGAAGCCGATGACCTGTACCGACAAGTTCGGTCGGGAAATCAAGGCCCCCCAAAACCAGGTTCCCTTTCTTCCCGGCCGGGTGTTCTACCTGATGGACGACGGTCAGAAACCCATGCTGGACCTGACAGAGGAATATGCCAAAGGTGATGCGGACGCACTCTACAAAATGTTCATCGCCTCCATCCGGGATTGGGATTATGCCGAGACTCTCGATTGTTTAAAGGAGCTTAAACGGCAGGCCAATGAATCGGACGGAAATCTTGACTTGACCCTGAGTGTCATGACCAGGTTAATCGATTTGCGGTATCCGACCTTCGAGAAGAAAAGAAGATCTTTGCTTCAGATGTACAACTATACCTTGAATCGGATTCTCTGCGGTGTGGCCCCCTTGAATTCGGACCAGGCCCAAGGGAAATACCGCTACATCGATTTTGAAAGCCGGAAGACCTTGCGGGCGCCCTTACCGGGTGAAGCCGTCCTGGTAGTAGACTCAGCCTTGTTCCCACCAGAAGGCGACGAGGCCGACGGGGTCTTGCTTCGGGAAGCTTATCGCCTGGGCTGGAAACAGTTCATTATTTTCCGGTGCCGCGGGCAAAGGTTCTATGGATGTGGCTTCGGGCCGGCCACTCAGGGCGTCCGGATGGACATCTACGGCAGCTCCGGGGATTATATCGCCTCCGGGGCAGACGGACTGGAGATCTATATCCACGGCAATGCCCAAGACCAGTTGGGCCAGATCATGAAAGAAGGCAAACTGGTTATTTACGGCGACGTGGGGCAGACCTTCATGTATGGCGCCAAGGGCGGCGATGTTTACATCATGGGTAATGCCGCGGGCCGGCCTCTGATTAACGCCGTGGGTCATCCTCGGGTGGTCATCAATGGGACCTGTCTCGACTTCCTGGCTGAATCATTCATGGCCGGTGATCCCCTCAACGGAGGCGGTTTCGTCGTGGTTAACGGCATGACTATCGACCACCAGGGCAACGTCATTCCGCAGGCATCACCTTATCCCGGCTCCAATCTCTTCTCTCTGGCCTCGGGTGGGGCGATCTATGTGCGTGACCCCCATAAGCTACTGGTGGAAGAGCAGCTCAACGGCGGTGTCTACGCCGACATGACCGAAGCCGACTGGGAATTGATCTTGCCCTATCTTCAAGAAAACGAGCGGCTGTTCAATATCTCGGTCGAAAATCACTTGCTTAAAGTGGATGGCCAACCCCGGACCTACGATGAGGTTTACCGCAAAGTAGCCGCCCAGAAACTGGCCGTGCTCACCGGGAAAGCCCAAAAAGACGGCTTAGAAGAGTATAAATAGGCAAATCAGCCGTAACCGATAAAATAAACTTCAGATTAAGGGCGCCGGGGATTATGAACGGTGCCCTTAATTTCTTTGGCCCTGAGTTGGACGAGTTCTATTGATTGAAAAATAGAAATTAATCCGCAGATTACTGAAATCCATAGTCACTGATCATTCGTCTTTTTTAATCTGCGCAAAT
>JADFYA010000460.1 GCA_015233285.1 Deltaproteobacteria bacterium
TGCTATAGGTTTCCGGCCGCCAAGAACAATGAAGACTGATGTCGCCAGGGAAAAAACAGCGGCCCTGGATGCTGAGAAGTACGGTTTCAATCTGAAGTCTCAAGGCATCATTTACGGCGGATGTCTATCAGCGGGAGGAAGGCTAATTGGTTTTTGCCGGATTTCCGAATTCAACCCTATGACCTCTGTTCCAAGCGTTGTAGAAACATGAGCACGAATCGCAAACCCGTTTGACAAGGTTTGAGAATTTCAAGCAATCGGACCGCAACACGAATCATAAGGAGCCCAACTATGAGCAAGAGCGCAGAGACCAAAAAGGACACCAAGAAGAAACCGACGAAGACCATCAAGGAGAAGAAGGCAGACAAGAATGCCAAGAAGGCGGCCAAGGGCTCTTGAGAAAACAGGAAAGGGATGCCCGTTTTGAAAAGCGTCACGCGGGGCGAAGTGACAGCGGTTTCTTACTTCGCTTGGAAACCCTCCTTCGCACCTGTGTGACCAAAAGATATCCGGCGATGATCATGGGCACACCCTATTCGGCACCGGCTCCCAGGAATATTCCGACCCCCCGGCCTCCTTTGAAATCAAAGACCATGCCGTCATAAATTGAACCCGCCACGAATCTCTTGCCTTTCTTTGTGTTCCCTTCCTGATCCCCGTATCGACCGTAGACGCGGATGACCTCGCTTTCCGTGCTCCCAATGTGAATCCCCTTACCGGTCACTAGCTTGCAGCGGCTGGTAACTAAGATTGATGCGACCACCTTCGCTCCTCCTCGGCGGTCCGAACTCATCTTAAGAACGATACCGCATTCGGCGTACTTCCACATCTGCACGTACTCACCGGTTGCCGCCTCGGACAACTCTTTGCCCTTCTTGGGCCGGCAAGGGATGCTTCGGCCAACATCTTTTTCAGGCAGGCCGAGACGAAGCCGGCCTATTCGCTCCCCGCTGGTGTTGAATTGACTGCCTTGAGTGTCCGGCGGTCCCTGGATGGTGGCAGCCCAGGCCGGAAGGCAGCCGAAGACCGCCGAAACGAACAGCATGAAGACCAGGATATTTTTAAACAAGGTCTTTTTCCTCTTTCATCCCTGAACATGATGGGAGGTTCAAGTTACGCCGGAGAAGCGGGCTCCCCACCCGGATGATGCCGGCCGAAGCTGTCGAAAACACCCCCCGGACGGCTACAAACCAAGACCCGGGCGATTTGGGGCAACCCGGGCCTGTTGATTCGTCTTTCGGTTTGATCATGGCGCCTGGCGGCTAGCCCAATCCAGCGACATAAGATTCATAGGCGGGGGCATCCAGAAGCTGATCTAATCCGGATAGGTCGATATCGCTCATTTTAAACAACCATCCTTGATCGTAGGGGGACCGATTGATCAGACCGGGATCATCGGCCAGAGCCGGATTAACCTCACACACCTCTCCGGCCAACGGGGCATAGATATCCGAAGCCGCCTTGACCGATTCCACCACGGCCACTTCCTGGAATTGGGTCACTCCAGTCCCGATCTCAGGCAAATCTACATAGGTGATATCACCCAGTGACTTTTGGGCATAATCAGATATCCCCACCACCGCAACGCCTTCATCAAGGCTGACCCATTCATGCTCTTTCGTGAATTTGAGATGCTGCCAGTCCATATCGCCTCCCGGACATCAGATAAATAATTTGCCTGCCGACCAACCCGGCCATGGGAAAACTAATTCTCCAGATTACCTGTTGCTAATTTTGATTCAGACAGGCAACGCGCCACAGCCAGTTTATCGCGCTCGATGTAGGCATAGGCACTATGATTGTGAATAGATTCAAAATTTTCTGCTTCTACCGAAAACCAGGTGATATTTTCATCAGCATCCAGCAAACTGGCCGCGTCACGAACGACATCTTCCACGAACTTCGGATTTTCATATGCTTTTTCAGTGACGTATTTCTCATCCGTCCTTTTCAGCACGGAATAGATTTCAGTGGAAGCACAAGATTCGATCATCTGAATGATATCTTCAATCCAGATGAACTTGTTACATTTCAGATTAACCTGGATCATGCCGCGTTGATTGTGGGCCCCGAACCGGCTAATCTCTTTTGAACACGGACACAAAGTCGAGATGGGGGCTTTAAGTTCGATGATGATCTCTTTTTCCTTCCCCAGGGAGCCTTTGAAACTGCACATATATTCCATCAGCCCTTCAGCCCCGCTGACCGGGGCCTTCTTTTTGATAAAGTAGGGGAAGGAGACCTCCAGATGGGCGGACTGGGCTTTCAATCGCCGCTTCATTTCGCCCATTATGTGGATAAAGTTATGAATGGTCATTTCTCGCCGGTATTGGCCCAGGATCTCGATGAACCGGCTCATATGCGTCCCCTTATGATCGTGGGGCAGATTGACATACATATTGATGGTGGCTACGGTCTGCTGTGTGCCGTTTTGTTTGTCAAGGACGGTAATGGGGTAGTGAATGTCCTTAACCCCAACCTTGTCAATTTCAATGTTACGGTCGTCTTTGCGACTTTGCACGTCACACATCTCATCTTCAAGAATCTCATCAAGCACAGGTGCGGCCAACTGCCCGGCCGGAAATTGGAGCGCCATGAATCCTCCCTACTCCCTTGAAAAGTGAACCCGGCTAATCGGTAAATATTTCTTCATA
>JADFYA010000461.1:0-2086 GCA_015233285.1 Deltaproteobacteria bacterium
GGTCAACATACCTTTCTATTTGGAATCCGGTTAAGGACTTCTGGTATTCATATGGCCGTCCCAGGTTATAGTCACGGTCTCGGTTATGTCGTCTAATTCGTCCGAGTATTATAGCTTAAGTATTCCTGCCGAAGCAACAAGAATAAGAACATTTATTAGGTATAACAAGAACTGCCTGGAATGACAGGCAATCAATCCTAAACCATCACTTTTCAACTAAGGGGAAAATATTAGTCTAATTCCTCACCTCGATGACTATTACATCGAGATCACCCTTGAACGCGAATTAGTGCTCTGGTTGAGTTTGGTAACCTGACTGCTGAATGCCTACGAGCGTTACACTACAGGATTTGTGGCTCGAGCGCAGGCCCCGGCATAGATTATAACCGAAGTTCCCTTGACTGGTTGTGTCAAACAATATATTAAGAAGCTACAAAATGATCGCCGCATTTTTCAGCTTGATGGGTGATTCGATATAACTCCCGGCTGAGCGGGTACCGGCCTAAGATCAAAAAAAGCAAACTATGACGGATTACTCTTTCTTGAGGTAACATATGAAAAAAACTATCAAAGGGGTCTTGATCATCGGCGGAATGCACGTCATAATGTTTACCGCGCTGCTACTCTTACCCCGAGTACTGGATGTCCAAAAATACAAACCCATAATTGAAAAGCGTGGTTCCGAAATATTCGGCCGCCCTGTGACCATTGGAGGTAAACTCAGCCTGTCCCTTTTTCCTTGGGTGGGCGCGACCTTCTCCGATATTCAGATAGATAATCCGGCAGGATTTGCCGAGAAAAACTTTGCGGCTATTAAATCGGCGGAAATCAAGATCAGAGTGCTGCCTCTTGTTTTCGGTAAACTGCACATAGCCCGCCTGACCTTACAGGAGCCCCGGGTGGCCTTGGAACAAAACAAGAATGGTCAGTGGAATTGGGAGGGGCTCCTCAACCCCCCAAAAGTAACCTCGACCACGCCGGCCTCCCATCAGAAAAAAATCCCGGGCCAAGGCATAATAGAAAAGGTATCAATCCGGAACGCGATGATATCCGAGCTTATTGTGTCTGACGGATCAGCCCGGTGGGCCAATCAGGTTAGTGGCGGACAGGCTCGATTGACTGACTTAACCATTAAAATTCAAGATATTTCCATGGATGAACCGGTTGGTCTGCTTTTATCCGCGCGAGTCGACGGCGGCCCCGTGTCTCTTCGAGGAACAGTAGGGCCTATGGGCAAAGAACCGGATAAGGACGACATTCCTTTGGACCTGTTCCTTGATGCCGGTGAACAACCGGTCGCCAGATTGAAGGGCCGGGTGGCTCAACCATTGGAGCGCATGGCCTATGATTTGGAACTGGAGATGTCGCCGTTAGCTCCTCGCCAACTGGCCGCCTATCTGGGTCTGGCGGATCTGCTGCCGGCCGGAAATAAGGAAGCCTTAACCCGTCTGGCCTTGAAAGGTAATCTGAAAGGTGATCGGCAGTCCTTTTCCATAACAGACGGAACACTGGAATTAGACGACTCAAGACTGACTTTCTCCTTCAATCTGGGAGATTTTTCCAAGCCGAATTTGACGTTTCAGGCTAAGCTCAACAAACTCGACCTGGACCGGTATCTGCCTCCTGCAAAAAGTTCTCCCCCCGCGGCCCCTGAAAAGAGGAACCCGACCCCTAGTGGTCCGGGAGTCAAATTCGATTTATCCCCATTACGGCAACTGACCTTAAACGGAGATATTCTGGTTGACCAGGTCAGTCTGGGCAATGCCCGGATTGAAGCCATCCAGTTGAAAGTCTCCGGAAATAAGGGGCTGTTCCAGTATTATTTCCTCGCGTCCAAAGCCGCCCAGGGCGAAATGTCGGCCAAAGGGACTATCGACCTGAAATCAGACCATCCTCAGATGGATCTGAAACTGGCCACCAGGGGAGTCCGGGTGGGCGCTTTGCTCCGGGACGCCGCAGAAAAACCAACAGAAAAACCTGTGCCCCAGACCGACTTGAAGGCCGGCGGCGGCATTGACTTCTCCCTTAGCGGAAAAGTAATCATCCAGGAATCCGGACCCCAGTATGACCTGGCCTTAGACTTATC
>JADFYA010000461.1:2126-2648 GCA_015233285.1 Deltaproteobacteria bacterium
CTGGGGCCGGCCGCAATTGAACCCGGCTGATCCCCAGACGCTGACTTACCTGGGGCTCCGGGCCGGACTTAAGGGAGATTGCCGGCAGGTGGTCATTTCCGACGGCGCTGTGGATTTGGATGAAACCAAAATGAAGCTGACAGGTAAAGTGGAAGATTTTTCCAGGCCAAAGATAGCCTTCGACCTGAGCCTGGACCGGATTAATCTTGACCGGTACCTGACGCCCAGGGACAAAAGCAAATCTGCGGCCGCCGATGAAACCATTGCGACATTACCCGCCACACAAAATAAACGGGATTATACTTCTGTTAAAGCAATGACGTTAAACGGAGCCTTTCGCCTGGGTCAATTGACCGTGGGCCACGCTCGGATTCAAGACGCCCGGATCAAGGTTTCCAGCCAGGATGGCGTTTTTCTACTTGATTTTATGTTAGCAAAGCTGTATCAGGGTGAGACGTCGGGAAAAATGACGGTTGACCTGCGTCCGGAATACCCCCGGACCAGCCTAGATTTGCGGGCGAA
>JADFYA010000462.1 GCA_015233285.1 Deltaproteobacteria bacterium
AAGGAATTGCTCCGCATGGCTATCAAAGCTCAGGACTTGGAGACATTCAAAACAGAATTTGAGAAAATCTTAACCCGGAGTGGTAGCCAGGAGCTTTATCGATTCGCCCAGGAACTCACAGAACAGATCGGGGTCTTCCGCAATGATTTTAAGTTGCATGTTCTCCCGTTCCGACTGAGCCACCTGCGCCTGCAGGGCCTTGGCCTGGGTGATATCCTTGAGCACAACCAGGATGTGGTCGTTGACGTCTGAGCCTTTGTTGATCAGGTGGTATTGGATGTTCACCCATTTAGGGCTTTTCCCGTCATTGCCGGGAATCTCAATTTCGCGAAAGGGATTCAGCGGGGCCAGGTCCTTTTCGGGAAGCATCCGTTGAAAGAAGATATCCAGGAAATCGATCAAACTTTGTCTTTCCTCTGCGTGCCGCCGGGTTAACCCTAACAAGTCAAGGAAATCTCTTCCCCGCAGATTGTCCATGTTCAAGATATCTTCGCAGGCCCGCGAATACTCCGGATTGACTTTAAAATCACGGCTAATAGAACACAAACCTACCGGTACCGCATCCATGATCATCCGCAACTCCGAACTGCGTTCGGATACCAGCAGATCAAGATTGCGCATGGTTTGGTCAACTGTCTTGAGCATAAGGTTAAAGGCCGTGGCCAGTTTTCCCAACTGGTCATCATCATGGACAGGCATTTCAGCGGCAAAATCGCCGTTGGAAACCCTGGCGATGGTATCCGTGATCTCATCTATCAGGGTGGCGCGAAAGATGTCCTTTTCGGTCAGCTCCTCAAGCTTTTCCTTAACCTCTTGATAATCAGAGATCAGATCTTGATCTGATGAAGCCGCGGGTTCAGGTTCCCGGCTAACTCCAGGCTGATCCGGGGGAGACAACTCGGCCGCCATTTTGGCAGCCTGGGCCAGCAATTCCTCCAGGCTTTTTCGGCCGTCAAAACTTGGTCCCAGATCAACGCCGGTCCTGGCCGCGATCAAAGCCCGCCTGGCTTGATTAACAAAACAACCGTCGTCGTGGCTCTCCTCACAATGGCCGCACAGGTTATTCACCGCGACCAATGCCCCACGGAGTTTGTCGGGATCATAGTCGGCCTCGTCCGGCGGCAGCGCCTCGGGGGCCCGGTCGGCTTTAACCTGACGTTGGCTCTTAACAAAATCCAACAAAATATCTGCGGCTGTCTGGGCCAGTTCGGTCTTTGATTCCTTGCTGATAAGTTTCTTCACTAATTGGTGGGCTTTAAAGGCATCTTTGTGACTTCCGACCGACATAATAATGACACCTCTCTCTGGGCAGACCAGGCGTGGCTGTGGTGGTTGGCTAAAGACAAGTGAGCTTGGAGATCTCCGCGTCTTCTTTTTTAAACTATTGGCGATGCTTCTTAATTACCTAACCAGAGATGCAAAATTTCAGCCTATGATGACAACGACGTCAAAATATCAACTTAATCCCAAATCAGCCCGCATTTGCTTGACGCCAAACCCCCGGGCCAGGATACGAGTCAACGTCTTGGTCATGTCGTAACCAATACCCAGGGCGTCAAACACTTGGCCGGCCGATTTGAATGCTTCCTCGGCCGACGCCTCGATACCGGATTCGCCGAGCCGCTCCAAGAGCTTGTGTAATCGTTCATCTTTTTCGCCATTGGTGTCATACCATTCCAATATCTTGTTGATTAAGGGGATGACGTTCTCGGAAGCAATGCCGCCGGTTAGCTTTAGAGCGCGGAGGTGGACGGAACTGGCTACACCTCCGACAAAAATGTCGTACAATCCATTGTTCCCGATCAAACCAATGTCAACGCAAAATGCCTCAGAACAGTTTCTCAGACAATCCGAGACCGCAACTTTGATGTCCCACTTAACCTGACGGCCAAAGAGGGCCTGATCTATGGCTAAGGCCAAGCCAAGCCCGTCCGTGTTCTGGGAAAACCGGCAAAGAGCTCCACAACAGCCTCGAATGTTGCGGATACCCCGATGGAGTACCCCAATCCGCAGGCCGACGGAGGCTAGTTCCCGGCTGACCTTGTCGATCTGGTCCGGTTTTAGCAGTAAGATCACTCGTTGGGCGTGGGTAAGTTTGGCCAATCCGGCACCCTGTCTGGTCAATTCGGTGATTTTGGCTAGCTGGTCTGTGTTCAGGACCCCGGCCGGGCAGTTGACCAAAGCGGCAAATGCGCCGTTGGACTGTTTTAGTCCGATACCCCATTGAATGTCCTGTTCGTCTGGAACACTGGACGCCTCACCTTTAAGGGCACTGGTCAATGGTCCGGGATAACGATCATCAAGGGCCAAAACCTCGACGGTGACCGCATATCCATCGTCCACCGGGTCGCAACCGAGAACTTTTCCTTTAACCTCTCCGATATCACCGATGGGCAGGTCAACGCCGAAAAAAACAATACTCCCCGGCGTAGCCTCTTCTTCGCACCCCAAGACGGTGATTAGAGATTCCTCCGCCGCTGTAAAACCTTCAGCCAATCCGAGTTCATCTTCATTCAGCATCACGTCTTTAACGATAATTTCAGCAGCCATAGCTAATTCTCCTTTCACGGCGATATTACCAGATTAAGCCGGCCGGGATCAATATGATTCATCTGATTAATTCGCTAACATATAGA
>JADFYA010000463.1 GCA_015233285.1 Deltaproteobacteria bacterium
CGTACGCCCGGCCGATAAACCGCTCTTCCTGATCGACCACGTCCACTATTTCGCCCGGGTCGAAATCCCGGACCCGTCCGGCCACTTCATTGCTATAAACCCACAAATGACCGGAATTCAAGCGCCGGTCTACACCTTTTTTGAGTTGAAGAATTTTCATAGCACCATTTCAATTCTGTTTATTTGGTTAGATTTTCGGAAGGAAATAAAGGATGTGATCTGAAATCTTACGTCACTTAATATATTATAAAAGCAACATCCGGCGCGGCCTTTGGCCACAACCAAAAGACCAATGATGACCACTTTGTCATTCCGAGTGAATGTGAGATATATTAAGATTTATCGCCAGGCTCGGAGTGATGAACGGGAGCCGCCAAGTTTATCAACTCAATCAAAAAACATATAATAAAATTAGAATGCTAAACCTAACATATCCGCCAACAAAAGGAATCGATTATTAGTCATACAGGGGACGAGAAGAGAGATGGAAAAAGAGGACGTGGAGGTTTTTTGTGGTTGAATATATTGAGTTATCTCAAACCTGGTGGTTATGCCTTTTTCAACATGCTGAAATCAAGAGTTAAATAACCAGGGACAGCTTAAACAAACAGGGAGACGAAGTCAAATTTGTCCACATCCACCAGACCGCGATCAGTCAGTTTGAGGGAAGGGATCACCGGTAAAGCCAGGAAGGATAGAATCATGAAAGGTTCGTCCTGGGTGCATCCGGTTTCTCCGGCGGCCACGCCTAACCGCCTGATCCCGGCGGCAACTTCCGCGACAGGTAAGTCGGACATCAACCCGGCCACAGGCAAACGTAACTGTTGCCGCACCCGCCCATCAGCCACTACGCACAATCCGCCGTTCATCTCCACCACCGTGGACACGGCCAGATGGATATCCCGGTCGTTCACGCCCACACAGACAATGTTATGGGAATCATGGGCGACCGACGAAGCCAACGCCCCTTTTTTCAGCCCAAATCCCTGGACCAGACCCAAACCGATATTACCTGTGGCCTGGTGACGTTCCACCACCGCCAGTTTGGCTACATCCTGATCAAAATCGGCGCACACTGCTCCATTTTCAATCTTGACCGGCATGTTCAGGTGTTGAGTCATGATTTGGCCGGGGATCAGTCCGATGACTCTGGCTTGGGCGGATTTAGCTTCAATCTTAAATGATTCAAGGGAAAATGGGGCCACTTGAAAACGGCCTTGTGCCTGGGTCTGGGGAAAACGGGCCGCATCAAGGAGTAACCGGCCATTTTCAGCCACCGGTTGTCCCTGAATGAAGACCTTCTCCACCTGAAACTTGTCTAGCGAATCCAGCACGACCAGGTCGGCCCGGTACCCTGGAGCTAGGGCCCCCCGGCGTTTCAATCCAAAGTATTCACAGGTGTTAATACTGACCATTTGAATTGCGGTGATGGGATCCAACCCCAGCGATACTGCCCGGCGAAGGATCCGGTCCAGGTGACCGCGCTCCAGGATCTCATCGGCGTGTAAGTCGTCGCAAACAAACATACATCGCCGGCTAACTGCCGCGGCCACCAATGGTAAGAGAGCCTCCAGGTCTTTGGCTTGAGTGCCTTCCCGGATCATGATCCGCATCCCCTTAGCCAGTTTCTCGACGGCCTCGTCAAGTCTGGTGCATTCATGGTCTGAGCCGATACCGGCCGAGAGGTAGGCATTTAGACCCAACCCGGAAAGGAGCGGAGCGTGACCGTCGACAACCAGATCGTGGAAGGCTGCGACCTTTTCGAGGGCATCTGGAAACCCGGCCACCAAGCCGGGGAAATTCATCATTTCAGCCAGACCCAGGACCCGGTCGCGTCCCCTAAAACCAAGTAGCTCTCCGACTCCCAAAATCGCCCCGGATGTCTCCAGGGGTGTCGCCGGAACGCATGAGGACAACATAACGAATACATCCAGGGGTAATCCCCGGCTGACTTCGAGCAGGTACTCAATCCCCCGCAGCCCCAGGACATTGGCGATCTCGTGGGGATCGCAAAAAACTGCTGAAGTTCCATGGGGTAACACCGCCTTAGCCAGTTCTGGAGGCGCCAACATGGAACTTTCGAAATGCAGATGGCCATCCATAAATGCCGGGGCCAGGAATTTGTCCTGCACATCAATGATCCGGTCGGCCTTATAATTGCCGAACCCGACCACCACCCCGTCGTAAACGGCCAAATCAACCTGGTCCACTCGGCCGGAAAAGACATTGACCAACCGGCCGCCACGGAATAACATATCGACCGGGCGGTCTCCCCGGGCGGCCTCTATTCGTCTATTGAGTGTTTCAGCGTCCATTTATCCACCAAAAAAACGAAAGCTGCAGTTCTTCCGCAATATCGTGTTGGCTCACGATTTTGAGGCCCCACCATGGTCTTGATTGATCTGATTTATCTGCTGACGGATCAGGTCGGCGTCTAATGAATCGGCTTGCGTTTTCAGGATTTCTTCATACGTTTTGAGGGCTTCGGACCAGTTTCCGCCCTTTAACAAAACGCGCGCCTTACTTAGCCGAGCCTGGTCTTTAACATAACTATCCGGGACAGACGCAGCACGTTCGTAGTATTCGGCCGCATCCTTATATTTAGCCAGA
>JADFYA010000464.1 GCA_015233285.1 Deltaproteobacteria bacterium
CCCCCGCAGCGTCAGCAGATTATGCAGCAAAGGGCAGGCCAATTCAGCCATACATAGGGCCCGGATTCGTTTAGGAGTTTCCTGAGATATTATCTTTCGGGAGCCTCTTTTGAAGCTGCGTTGAAGCGGGCGTTTGGGTTGGGTCTGTTTCAACTGGAGGTTCAATGGCATTCGTTCATGCGGCTTAGATTTTCGTATATTCCCATTATTACCAGCTCCGGTACGTTGTGGTTGTTGATCACTTTTCTTTTTGTCGTAGTTTATGTCAAGAAGAAACGGCACGCGGCCAGGCAACTGGCAATTTGGGCTTTAGAGGAGGAACGCATTGAAGCAGGAAGAAGTCTTGGAACAACTGACCCTGGTGGCTACCGCCCTGAGGATTAAGGTCAAGTTTGAGAATCTTAACCATCTGAGGCAAGGCCAGACGGGTGGCAGCTACATCTTGCGGGGGCAGGAGCACATCCTGGTGAATAGTAAGTCTTCGTTGTCCGAGCAGATCAAAACCTTGACTTCGGAGTTAAAAGGTCGGGATTTGTCGTCAATCTATGTCAAGCCGCTGATCCGTGAGATGATAGAATCATGATCACATTCTTGCCAGATTCGTCTCCATGTTCCTGGACTGATCATCTCTGGTAATGCCGCCACATGCCTGACAGGCGGCTATTCTTTTTCCGGGTTGAATATTCGCTGGATTTGCATTCTGAATGCGTCCTCGCTTTCTGACTTAATTACCAGCCGCAAAATATCTTTCAACACCTGTGCATCCTTTACTTGATCTATCGCCTCAAGAATTTCCTTGGGTATCACCTCAAATCTGGCTGCGATAGCCTCAGTGAGCATTTCTCTAGCTTTTCCAATTTCACCCATTCGAATGCCCAGCTCTATGCCTTCCTCGCGACCTTCCTTCCGGCCTTCCTTCCGGCCTTTTTCTAAACCCATCCGTAGAATATCTTGGCCGGCCACAGTTTTCCTCAGATCAAAATTTAGCATGGCAACAACCTCCTTTCGACTAATCTTATGAAATCTGTTCAATAGGAATAGCGCCAAGAGATCCACTTGTTCCTTGAGTTGATCACCTGGATAAATTTTGCCAGCCAGGGCCCTCCACCGGCGCGCTTTATCGGTCAATTCTTTCTTTGGTATACTCTTCGGCACTGAAAAAGGCGCCAAGACTACCAGCCGCGGATCAAGCGCTATCAAATATTCTTCAGTCAGGTCCTCGAGCACGGCTTCTCTTACCCATTCCCGGGTGTTCAAACCACCTGTGGCATCCAAGTGCTCCAACGGCAAGGCAGCATTATAGTAAGCGCGTTCCGTATATACTATCCCCGGCACTACCGGTCCTGGATATTCTTTCAAACTTGCATAGGTCATGATTGAGGACACCAACCGGTGCCTGATGAAGTGGTCTCGGTATCCCTGAAACTCCAAAAAAACTACCTCTCCGGTCCCTTCGGCCGGCACAGCCACCATATCTGGAGATACCCTCTTAGCTTTTAATGTTTCTGCCTGGATATGATAAGGACATCGCGTGACAATCCCAAGCAGCTTCAAAATTGCTTCCAAAGAGGTCTGGGCGAATCTGTAAAATGGCTCGTCCGAGCCTCGGTTGCCTTCATTCTTCATCAAGTTTATCCATGTTTCCAACTCATACAGGTCCCTTCAATCATTCACCCGCCTACTCTTATTATTATACCATACCTAAAGAAAGAGCACTAAACAATTGTTATCAAAATTTTATGATGGTCGGTAGATCCATACATCTGCCAAATAGAAAGATCATGACAAAACAGCCAGATGAAGAAGAACCGAATAACTGCCATTAAGTAATTACTATGAATCGCAGTTGAGAATGGTTTTCGCTTTGTCATTCCTACCGAATTAGAGTAATCCTAATGAATTGTTTCCTTTTCCTGGCTACTCATAGACCTAAACCGATTATCAAATTAAGTCCCCAGATGCTGAATCTTAAGATTGTCGGGTGGAACTGCCTCCCTGGCCAAGGTCAAGATATGGGCATGATGGGTAAAATAGATTATCTGATTCTCGTTGGCCAGTTCCGCCAGAGCCTGAAGGGTCGCTTTAGACCTGTCATCATCAAAATTGACCAGAATATCGTCTAAAATAAAGGGTAGCGGTCCTACCTCCCGGACGTGCCGCTCGAGCGCAGCCAAGCGCAGAGACAGGTACAACTGGTCGCAACTACCGTCACTCATGGCCTCTACCGTAACTTCTTCTCCTGACGGCCGCAGCCCGACCAATATCGGGTTATCTTTATTATCATACGACGGCTTCAAACCGGCAAATGATCCCAGGGTTAACTTAGAGAAATACTTTCCCCCAGCCAGTAAGATCGGGTCTTGGTTCGCCTCTCGGTACCGCTCAATCTCCCGGCCCAAAATGGCCGAAGCCAGCCGCAACCGCATATAATGCTCCGCCTGGTGACTTATCTGCGCCAGGATGTGTTGGGCGTCCTCGGCCGCCTCAGCCGCGGCCTCTCCACTACTCAATCCCTTTAGCTCGCTCTCCTCCCGGCCGATGGTCCGTTCCAGCTCGGCCAGGCTGCCGGTGTGCTCCTCGATACCCTGTTTTAATTCAT
>JADFYA010000465.1:0-433 GCA_015233285.1 Deltaproteobacteria bacterium
AGATCCGAGGTCGGCCGGACACGGTTAACGGGCCGTCAGACTAAATGAAGCCGATACACCGGCAACTGATGCCTGACAAAACAAAAAATGTACTACTATCATCACGTACAAACCATAGGGGAGCTATTTAATGGATTGTCAGCAAGCCGGCCTGGGGGCCGGGGATGAAGGATACTCTGGTCAGATACTGCATGGTGATTATAGTGACCAACTGAAGAGCCGGGTAAGGGAGTTGATCACCTGCTACCGACTTTTCGAGGATACCGGCAATCCGGCCACTCCATATCTGTCGGCCTGGAGGGAAGGCGACAGCCGCATCTGGTATGAATATCCAGGTAAGCAACTAACGGAATTGTTGCACCTGGCCTGTCCTGAGTCGGCCCGGACTTTACGTGATTGCGTGGTAGAGCGGCGGGTCTACTTCCATCATGAT
>JADFYA010000465.1:443-2582 GCA_015233285.1 Deltaproteobacteria bacterium
GACAATCGGCCGGGAAGAGTTGGTCGAGGTCAGGGGGGGCGTTGCGGGCTGAGGGTAAGGCCAGCGGTGCGGTGGAGGCCGTTTATAAAATAAAGACCGATCATGGGTATCATTGGGTGAAAGATAGGGCGGTTATAGAAATATTCCCGCAGGATGCCGTGTGCCTTTCACTGGGTTGTTTGGCCGACGTGTCTAAAGAGATGGAAGCCGAGGAAGAGCGGAAAAGACTGGTCATAGAATTGCAGGAGGCCCTGAATAAAGTCAAACTGCTCAGCGGGATGCTGCCCATTTGCGCCGCCTGCAAAAAGATTCGAGACGATCAGGGCTATTGGACTCAAATCGAATCATATATTCGAAAACATTCGGAGGCTCAGTTCACTCACGGCATTTGTCCCGATTGTGCGAAGCGATTGTATCCGGATCTTTAATAGGCCATAGGACCGCCTCAGTCTGACGGAGTGCCCACTTGATTGACCGGTTGGCATCAACCTGATTGGCCGTTGGCGTCACCCGAGTTGGCGCCGAATAGAAAAATTATTATTTTGGATTAGTTAGGTGGGTTGAACGATTGGCACTTTTTTTGCTTTTATCGTATCGCGATGGAATAACCAATCTCAAATCACATTCTCAATTATGGAGGAAAAATGAAAAAAAGTATCGTTCTAAGCGTGTTTTTGTTCGCTTGCGGTCTGTTTCTGCCTGTTTGCCATGCTGCAACTAGCTGGACTGGTTGCGTCTACGACACCAGTTATCCCAACACCAAGTATAACTACGTCGTTGATCAAGTGGGATCAGGAAGCACGGCATATGCCACGGTCCGCGGCACGGTGGTTAACACGACTGCATCCCAAGACGCTTTTCCCGGCACTATGGACGGATACATTGAATCCTCAACCAGTAAAATTCATTTTACCATCGTTTACCGAAACAACTGGGGATCACGTTTTTACGTTATCGACCGCAACGGGGCGGGGATTTCTTGGGCTGTGGACGCGACCGGTGTGATTTATGACTCAGCCCACTCTATTCAAGTCCAAACTTGCCCGGCTGGCGATGAGTCCGTGAATAACCAATTGAACGATGTCTTCAACCTCGATCAACATAATCGGTAATTCTATCGCGATAGAAAAACGCTAAATCGATTTCCGCAAGGCAGCTAAATAAATTGGGAGGGTGTCCCATGATCAGGAACATAAGAAGAGTATCATGCCATTTATTGGCCATTTTTATAATTGGTTGTCTTCTGTATTCTCCGGCCGTCACGGCTTATGCGGGCGAGCTTCCGGCGTCTCATCCGTCATGTGTGACCTGCAAAGGAACGCTTAGTCCTCTTGGCCGGTGGTGTGATAATAAAAACGGCACGGTTACCGATATGAGCACCGGAATGGTCTGGCTGAAAGACGCTAGTTGGGGCGGCATTTATTATTTTTACACGACTCTCATGACCACACCAAATGCGGCTGATCGCGCCGCGCAGGTCAAGAATGGAAATCCGGCTTCATTAACCGACGGTTCCCAAGAAGGCGATTGGGGCCTGCCGACATTAGCCCAGTTAACGTCTATCACGGTTGGAACTGAGGCAGTCTATAGCACCGACAACTATTCCCTCAACACGTATTTTTTAACCGGCGTCCATATAGCTGCATATTGGACTAATACTACCCGCTCCAGCGATGCCGGCACAGCGTGGTCCGTCTTCATGTTCCAGAGCGGCGTCGGTTGGTACAGTAAAACTACCGCCAACTACGTCTGGCCGGTACGCAACGGAAAATAGGCGTTTAGGCTATGTGGTTCTTTGACGCTGATAGCGGGTCAAGGCCGGGTCTGTTCGGCTTGATTTGGGTTACCCTAAATTTGGAGGGAATCACTATGACTGGAAACCCAGGAAGAGTATGGCGTTATTTATTGGCCGTTCTTATGATGGGTTGCCTCTTGTTTTATTCGAGCCTGCCAAGCTATGCCGATGAGCTGCCGGCCTCGCGGCCGTCATTTCCTTGTGAGAACGCCGACAGTGCGGCTGGGCGACCGAGTGATATTAAGAGCGGGTCGGTAGCCGACACGACCACTGCCGGTGAACTGCCACTCTCGCGGCCGCCATTGCGCTGCGAGTGCACCGCGGCCGGACGATGGTGCGATAAC
>JADFYA010000466.1 GCA_015233285.1 Deltaproteobacteria bacterium
TGGTTAGCTCCCTGGCCCATCTCTTCTTCGGGGTGGATACCGTGGCCATGCACTTAGCCGCGGCCGTGGGCACTCCGGTGGTGGCCTTGTTCGGCCCATCCGGGGAATTCAACTGGGGTCCCTGGGGAGAAGGTCACCGGGTGATCAAGAAAGATTGGGATTGCCGTCCCTGTGGCCGAGATGGGTGTCAGGGATCAAAAAAGTCAAGATGCCTTGAGGAACTAACAGTGGCCGAAGTCATTCCGGTGCTGGACGAATACCTGTAACATACCTGCGTCCTCGCTTTTTCTCTCCGTCCCCTGAAGGTTTTTCCCAGACCAGTCTGAGTACCATAACATCGCCGATCAGGGGATGTATCTCCTTAAGCCCACATAGGATCAAAAGATCATGTTCAACCTGATTGTATTACATCTCCTTCGGGCTATATTTCTCCTGGTGGCTCGTATTTTCCCCCAAAAAGAACCACCGGCGGAGCAATTGGCCCAGGGCCGGGAGAAGCGGATCCTCCTGGTCGCCACTACGGCCATCGGTGATACCCTGATGTGTTCCCCGGCCATCAGAGCGGTGAGACAAGCCAGACCCCAGGCCCGGATTGTGGCCATGGTGGATCGCCGCCGGACGGAATTATTGGCCTCGAATCCCTATATTGACGACTTCATCATCCACCCCGGAAAATTCAAGAAATTAATTTCCTTGATCAAACGTCTCCGCCGCGAGCGGTTCGACCTGGTCATTATTCTGCACGCTAATGATCCCGATTCAGTGCCGCTGGTCTATCTTTCCGGCGCTCCAGTCAGAGTCGGTTGGGCCGAAAGCCGGTTTGCCTTTCTGTTGACGCGGCCCGTCCCAAAGAGAAATCCACCTGGACATTACATCGATCTCAGAGGGGATTTCCTGGCCGCGGCCGGCATTCCCATGCCCAGCCGGAAAATGGATCTGTTCCTCCCGCCCTCGGCCGAAACCGAGGCGGCTCAATTCTTCCAGCAGGTCAACCTGGCTTCATCGGACAATCTTATTGGGTTTCATCCCTTCGGCAGCTATCCGGCCAAATGTTGGCCCATGGATCCGGCCCGGGACTTTTTAGCTCGGGTAATCAATGAAACGGATTGCCGCATCATCATATTCGGCGGGAAGCAGGAAAAAACTTCAGCGGAAGAATTGGCCGCCGCTTTTCCCGACCGGGTCATCAGCGCCTGTGGTCGGCTTTCGGTCATGGGTGCGGCCGGCGTTTTGAAGCACTGCCGGGCCATTGTCACTACCGACAGCGGCCCGATGCACCTGGCCCTGGCTTTGGGTCTTCCGACTGTGGCCCTATTCGGACCTGCCTCGCCGGACATGTTTGGTGGGCTCGATTCCGTGGCTCCTTTTTTTCCCTTAATAGTTCCGCTCGATTGTCCGCGGCCTTGTCAGATCAAGGTCTGCCGCCGCCACGATTGTATGCGGCTGTTGACGCCCGAAATGGTCATGTCGGCTTTCCGGAAAATCACCTCTTCGCCCCATGCTCCCGGAATATCACCCCCGGCGGAATAATTGCCTCAGCGGATGGAGCCAGGCCTAACTGATCTTGACGCACTAAAAGTTATTCAACAGCAAGGAACGGAATCGGATGATAAAAGAACCGATCCGCTGAATTCTTGGCAGTGGTAATGATTCGATTTAGTAATCACAAATATAAGGGAAAATATTATGGCTAAGGACGATCCCAAAAAGAGCAGTGATTCAAAAAAAGATAGCGGAATAACACGGCGTAATTTTATGAAATATTCCGCCATGACAGTTGCATATGTGTCTCTAGGCCCGTTGACCTTTGGATGTGGCGACAACGGAGGCCAACTTGAAGGATACCCGATTGATTCCAATGTGGCGACCACGCTTCAGAAAACAGTGGCATTTACCACACCAAACCCGGTGCACCTTATCCCGACCCAGCTTTCGTCTGTTTCCCAATACGATAAATACGGCTATGGCGTCTGGAAAGACGGCCCACCTCTCCTGGTGGAACTGCGGGCCGATATTATGCCGGCGGGTTATAGCAATCCATCGCCCGTGCGAAACACCAAGTTCTTGAATTTCTTTGCCATAACCGACATCCATATCACCGACAAAGAGACTCCTAACCAGTTGATCTATCTTCAACAATTAAATGCCAAAGACGCCCAGGTCTCTTCAATATACTCGCCGGTTATGCTGTACACCACCCACGTCCTCGATGCCGCGATTCAAACGGTAAACGCCCTTCACCAGAAAAACCCGTTCGATTTCGGGATCTCCCTGGGTGACGTCTGCAACAGTTCTCAGTACAACGAACTAAGGTGGTACATCGACGTTATTGACGGCAAGACCATTATTCCCAGTTCCGGCGCCCATGTTGGGTCAAACAGCATCGACTATCAAAAACCTTACCAGGCGGCAGGTCTGGATAAATCAATCTCTTGGTATCAGGCCCTGGGCAATCACGATCACTTCTGGATTGGGACGTTACCGGTAGACATGCCTGGAGTTGGGCTTCGGCAATCGTACGTTAGTGATACAATCTTTGCCGGCGGAGACATCCTGGCTAACCCCTTGAATATTAGCAAG
>JADFYA010000467.1:0-398 GCA_015233285.1 Deltaproteobacteria bacterium
AGCCTTTTGTTAGACGGGGGTATCCTGGCGGTCGCCGCATTCCTGGCCGTGTTTGGACTCACCTGGAAAAATGCCTATCGGGTGTTCCGGAGGACACCCCACCGACTCGACCGCAGCCTGGCCGCGGCAATCCTGGCCGGCACATCTTCCGGGCTGGTTTCACTCTGTTTCGGCAGCCACCACATCTACCCCAGCTTCTCCGGCTACATGTGGCTGATGGCCGGATTGTCCGACATTCTGGCCGGGTGGGACAGCCAGGCCCCTCTTGCCGGCTTCGATCCAGGTGGAGCGAGGCGGCTTAACCCGCATGATCAAGATGGACGAGATGATCATGAACAGGCCCAGGTAACCAAAGACGATCCGAAACCCATTCCGGCTTGCGTCCAGGATGAATCAAC
>JADFYA010000467.1:444-2579 GCA_015233285.1 Deltaproteobacteria bacterium
AGAAGACCGTAACCAGTAAAGATCAGGCCAAAAATAGCCCCAAAATGCCTTATTCCAAAACAATCCACGGCTAACGGGGCCGAGACGGCGAATAAGGCGCCAAAGGCTAACCCAACCGCCCCGGCCAGGAACGCCCAGACAACCAGACCGGTCACGTACGGTAGGACCAGATAAGCCGCCCCGGCCAGCAGAAAAGCCAGGCACATGGTCAGGCTTCTCCCGATTACGTCCGATAGATATCCGGCGATCAACCGACTAAGTCCGCTGGTCAAATTAAATGAGATGAGAATCACCACCGCTGCCTGAGGAGTTAAACCCCTGGATAGGCCGAAGGCTGTGGATAGAGTCACCATGGCGATGCCGGCGGCCCCGGCCAGACCGAAGACCAGCCACAACCACCAGAAATTTGCCGTTCCGACGCTCTCGGTCAGGGTCATGGCCAAGCCCGGCGTCAGGGTGACTCCGGGCTTGGCCGGCGGCACCACCTCCTGACTCGGTTGCGGAGACCGGAGGAAGCGGGCCGCGATCACCCCCGAAATCAGAGCGATCAGACCCAGGACCAGGGTCATGTTCCGATACCCCAGGCGACCCCATAACCAGACGAACCCCGGCGACATAATCGCGGCCGACAGGGCAAAAACCATATTCACCAGTCCCGAGACCAGGCCCCGGCGGTGGGGGAACCATCTCTGGACAACAGTTAAGGCCGGAAGGTACACAAACGACGACGATGCCCCAGTGAGGAAGGCCCAGAGATAGACCTGCTTAATCCCCGCGGCGCGGCTAACCATAATGGTACTTAAACCGCATAAAATCGCCCCCAGCGCGGCCATCCCAGGCGCCCCGATCTTTTCCTGCCACCGGCCGGTCAGAAACATAAAAAGACCCACCGCAGCCAGCACATAAAACAGGGTCAAACCCACTGCCGCCTGGCCCACGCCGAATGCCGCCTGCCAATGCGACCCCATGACCCCCGGGAAGCCGAAGATAAAGGCGCCCGGCCAAAACAGGGCCACACACGCGGCAGCCAACGCTGACCATTTAGGGTGTACTCCGGTCATAATTGTCCTTTCCAGTGATATGGTTCTCGCTTGGCAAATCCGAACGAAAGATTTTTACCTTGTCATTCCGAACGTACGTGAGGAATCTTAAGATTTCTCGCTTCGCTCGAAATGACACAGGGGAACGACATAATAAGAAGTGGCCAAATTGGAAGGCGACTAATCCAGGGTAGGCAAGTAGATGACGAACTTGACTCCTGCTCCGGGTGAGTTCTCCACATCCACCCGGCCTTTGTGGCGGGTGATGACTTTGTGGACGATCGACAGACCCAGACCGGTACCATAGTCTTTGGTTGTGAAAAATGGATTGAAAATATTGTGGATTTGTTCCGGGGCAATCCCGCCGCCGGTATCGGCTATCTCGCAAACGGCAAAAGTCCGATCCCCTTCTTTGACCTGATCCAGCTTTAGCCTTAGCTCACCCCCGTCCTTCATGGCCTGGCAGGCATTGACCAAGATGTTGTATAAGGCATATCGGATCTGCCCATAATCGCAAAGGGATTGGGGTATCTCATGTTTCTGATACAAGAGCGTGACGCTGCTGTTCTCCAAATCTTTCTTCGCCAGCTTTAGGGCATCGTCAAAGATCAGGCCTAAGTCACAGGCACTAAATTGGATATCGGTATCCAGAGAAAAATCGAGAATACTCTTAAGCGTTTTTTCCAGGCGCTCCACCTCATCGACCATCATGTCCAGGTGGATTTTGAAAGGAGAATCTTGACCGATGTGTTGATGAATCCGCCGGGTAAACCCACCCAAGGCCGTCAGGGGGTTTCTGATCTCATGGGCCATGCCGGCAGCCATTTCGCCCAGCGCCGTCATTTTCTCCGATTCCAGCAGCCTGGTTCGGGTCTTGCGCAGTTCCAGGTTGGCTTCTTTAATAAACCGGTACAGCCTGGCGTTTTCTAAGGCCAGCCCGGCCTGGTCGGCGAGCATGTTCAGGGTCTTGAAGCTCTCATCCAGCCCCTCCCGGTCGGTGCAGTCCAACCTCTCGGCGATAATGACACCCAATACTTTGTCACTGGTCATCAAAGGCACCGCGGCCAAGGCACCGTTTTTAAAGACGGCTTTGAC
>JADFYA010000468.1 GCA_015233285.1 Deltaproteobacteria bacterium
TTGACCATTTATTAGAATAGGATCCGATGACCCTGCACCTTAAGCCAATGACATTGACCCGCAATCCGTAACCCGAACCCCGCAACACGTAACAAACATAGTACCAGGCAAAATGAATCGGGGCAAGAGATAAGCACAATTTTGTCGGCCGGGGACCTCTTTCTTTTCGGCCGGCCACGCCGGTCTGTCTTCATTTGCGCCTGAAGAGCTATCCTTGACACATTTTTTTGGGGTCGGTCATATTTACCATTGACTTGCTTGTATGACTATAATATATTCTCGGGGTTGATTTCTAACCGGCTTAGGGACAGACTGATCCCTTCTATCCACGGGCAAGAAATTTGGAAACCGATCCTGACCGGCCGTTTTTCCAGCAAACCTACCATTTCTTCTTCCGATCGAATAACCGGGCGTTGACCCAACTCAAGTACAGACGCTGTCAGATCAGCAAGGTGTTCTATTGGAGACAAGTCGCATCTCTGGGACGGGTCTACCGACCTGACGATGTGATATGATATCTCAGAGTTACAAGGATTATCTTCAACAATGGGAGATTATTTCTAATGATTGAGATCAGATTTCATGGAAGGGGAGGCCAGGGCGCGGTCACCTCGGCGGAATTGCTTGCCCGAGCGGCAATTGATGAAGGAAAATACGCCCAGGCCTTCCCCAGTTTTGGTCCCGAGCGAAGAGGGGCGCCGGTTATGTCTTATACCCGCATTTCGGACCATCCAATCAAAACTCGGGAAAAGATTTATCATCCGGATATTGCCGTCGTCTTAGACCCCACTATCTTGAAAATAGTGGATGTCACCGATGGACTCAAACCGGGCGGGCTGGTGATAGTTAACACCAATAAAACAAAGGAAGCCCTGGCGGCCGAAACTGGAATCAAGGCCAGACTGGCCGTAGTCGACGCCACCAAAATTGCTATAGAGTCCATGGGCCTGCCGATTACCAACACGGTCATGTTGGGCGCGGTGGTCAAAGTTGCCAACCTGGTTAAGGCCGAATCCTTGATTGAACCTTTGAAAGAGCGTTTCGGAAAAATTTTTGAAAAAAATTACACGGCCTACAAGCGTGCTTTCGATGAGGTCGTCAGTTAGGGGAGGCAGAACATTGTCCACTTCAAGTGCAATAATCGGCTGGAAAAATCTTAGTCTAGGCTGTGCCATCCTGGAACCGGGGAGCTCACGTAAGTTAAAAACCGGGGATTGGCGGTCCCAACACCCGGTGTTGGACAAAGAAAAATGCATTAAGTGTGCGATATGCTATATCGATTGCCCAGACATAGCCTACAGCCAGAATGAGGAAGGCTATTTCATCGCCGACATGACTTATTGCAAAGGATGCGGCATATGCGCCAATGAATGCCCTAAAGACGCCATCACCATGAAAATGGAGGAATAATAATGGCCAAACGAGTCGGTATGGAGGTGTCCTTAGGCGTCAGCGAAGCGGTCAAGGTGGCGGACGTTGATGTCATCGCCGCCTATCCTATTACACCTCAAACTCATATTGTCGAACACCTCGCAGAATTGGTGGCCAACGGAGAATTGGACGCCGAATTCATCCCGGTCGAGTCCGAACATTCGGCCATGAGTTCCTGCGTCGGGTCCTCGGCCACGGGAGCCCGCACCTATACCGCCAGCAGCTCCCAGGGGTTGGCGTTAATGCACGAAATCTTGTACATTGTTCCTGCCCTTCGCCTGCCGGTAGTTATGACCGTCGCCAATCGGGCCTTATCCGGGCCGATCAACATTTGGAACGACCACTCTGATATCATGTCGGAGCGCGATATTGGCTGGATTCAAACCTTTGCCGAAAACGGACAGGAAGCCTTTGACTTGAGTATCCATGCCTTTCGGGTGGCGGAAGATCATTCCGTGCTTTTGCCGGTGATAGTCAATTTGGATGGGTTCACCTTGACTCACGTGGTTGAACCATTTGAAATCCTGGACCGGGCCGAAGTAGCCAAATATCTGCCTCCCTATAAGCCGGTGCAACGCCTGGACCCGGAGCACCCCATGACCATGGGGGCGGTGGGCATCCCGGAAGTCTACACCGAGGCCAAAAAACAATACGAAGACGCCCTGGTCAGGTCAAAATCCGTCGTGATCCAGGCCTGGAAAGAATTCGGCGATCTCTTCGGCCGGTACTATCACCCGGTGGAAACATATAAGACCGAAGGCGCTGAAACGCTGCTGCTGACCATGGGCTCCGTCTCGGAAACAGCCATGACGGCCATCGACAAAATGAGAGAAGCCGGTAAAAAGGTGGGGCTGGTCAGGTTCCGGCTGTGGCGTCCTTTCCCATTTGAAGAGTTTTTTGAGGCTGTCAAAGGCGTTAAGACTCTGGCCGTAATGGATCGGGCCATGTCTCCCGGTGGTCCTTGTGGACCTGTCGCGGCTGAAGTGAAGGCCGCCCTTTACGATCAGCCCAATCGGCCTAAGGTATTCAGCTTTGTCGCCGGATTAGGAGGCCGGGATGTCCAGGTCTCCGATTTCGAAGAAATCGTGTCACGGGCGGAAATATACGCCGAAAAGGGCGCCCCGGCCACTTATGA
>JADFYA010000469.1:0-1928 GCA_015233285.1 Deltaproteobacteria bacterium
AATTTTGTTTGGATTGCTGTCTGTCCATGGCTTTGGCGTCTGTGGAGCTGCGTGCGGATCCGGCCGAGGGCGAACCACCGGTTACGCCGGTCTTGCCCCATCCGCCTTTGGTGCTCGTTTGACTGGATGAGCTCCCTGCACTCGAAGATCTGGATGAGGACGAACCACTATATGATGATCGGCCTCCGGAAGACCCACCTCGACTGCTGCTCCCGCCTCCAAAGCCCTTGGCCCAAATCTCCGCCGGCGGCAAGGCCAAAAGAAAGCCCAGGCAGAATATGATCATCAAGTAGAAGATTCGAACTCTTTGATGAATATGACATGCGTTGGTCTTCATGGTCGCACCTTTTTGTTTAAACTATCCCCAAAAATCATTCATAGTCCGGCATCTTGATTATCTTAATCTTTTTCTGCAGGATACTCTTAAATTTGGTTCGTAATATTCTACTGCCTATTTTCGTGACTCTATTCTTGTGCTCGTTTTCCTTATATGCTCTGATTTCTGCATGTGAGTAATTATCTTCAAGAGGATCATGCTCAGACCTGAAGTAACGTGGCTCACCTGGAGGTGTTTCGACTACTTCATGGATATCACTGGATTTAATTGATCCGTACCCCAAATTGAAAAAATTAGGCAGCAATACGTGCTCCGGACGACTGTACTTGGACCTGTTCACGGATTGATCCGGACATTTTATGCAACCAAGCTCCACGAAACCTTTGGTAACCTCTTCAAACCGGATGTACAATTCTTCTTCAGGGTCGATGAGGTGGTCTACCGGCCTGCCTCGGCGAAATAATTCATAAGGTATGCAGAGATGTTCAGACATATGATCTCATGCGAACAAGCGCATCCTTAAGTTCAAGATCTGATGGTCCAACCTCAATGATTTCAGGCTCACCTGCAGCTTCAGGAAAAAGGATTATTACTCCTCCATCATTATAACATTCCACCATCCCATACCTGTTGGACTTGACAAATGAGATGGCTACCCCTTCCTCAACAGAAGCCATTATCTTGGACGGAGGCAAATTGATTTCATGCAGAATCTCTAATACACTCTTGGCCGCGTTGATTGCAGTGCTGTTTGGTGGGTCTGACCCCATACCATTCCAATTGGGCAGGAGTTTGTGGATCTCCTCCAATTTACGTAACAAGTTAAAGTGCCAGGAAGTTTTTTGGTTCTTGCCCGACAGGTTATACCGCAGTTCTTTTAATTCACTAACTTTTGAGATAGAAGATGGCCCACCTAACATCGTAGCCGAAGCAGAAATTGGGTACACATTAACGAATAGCTTGTTATAAGCACTCTCGGTGACCGCAGTTGGAGTTACATTGAACTCAAGGGCAGCAACATGCATCATCTTACATATCCCTATGTTTGTTGGCTATCTTCACTACTTTTTTCGGTACTTTTAATTTGTTCATCGAGCCAATCACGTATAAGTTTAGCTGTGCCAACACTCATGAGCATTCCAAGTTCCACTTCTCTAACGATGGCGTCACGACTAATCCTTTCATCTGTTAATTCAGGGCCTAACTGCCCATCCTGCTCCAGTCGATAAGCCATCTGCTGAGGGATTGGCCAGCGTTCGTTCCAAAGAGCCAGGTGAATCATATCCCCGCGTGGTGTGACACCACCCATCACTCCGTCAACATGCACCACGCGGTAATAGCTGCCCTTGATGTAATCAAATTTGATTCGGCCCTCTCCGGTGTCAACATCAGGTGCCTGATCCCTTTGTTCATCGGACATGGTAAACCCTTTCAAAAAATCTATTGAGTAGGAATAATAATGACAGACTCCTACATAAAATAAGTCAAGGCCAAGGCCGACAAAGCCATCAAACCGCCGGAGATCATGCCGACGCCGGCGTTTTTGTCTCGGACGATTAAAGTGGTTACGCTGCCCCTGATAAAGATAAGC
>JADFYA010000469.1:2104-2558 GCA_015233285.1 Deltaproteobacteria bacterium
CATAAGGAGTCAGCTTTTTATAGGCCCAGGCCACTAAAATAAATCCCACCTGTCCGATCAGATACCAAATCAAGGTAACCAACCAGCCCGAATCCAGGTCATTGAAGACGCCATTGATGACCAGTCCGGAAGCCACCGCAGATCCACCTCGGACACAGGCCACTGCTTGATTTCCGAGTTTGGAACCAGCCGCGGCTGAGGCCTTTTTGTCGGCACGCCCGACGGCAACGGTATCGGCCGGTTCGGGGACGGCCATTTCTTTGACATCGTTTATGCCAAACAGAATGGTCACGTCGCAAAAAAACAGGCCCAAATGCACCAAGGCTAGAGAGGCCAGGCCCAGGAGACATAACCAGCCGATGGATGACTTCACTCCCTCGGCATGAATAGCTCCCGAGAACCCGATAAACACTCCGATGTAATAGCCCAGATACATAATGGCCATGGCCTGATT
>JADFYA010000046.1 GCA_015233285.1 Deltaproteobacteria bacterium
TTTCGGTTAGGCACAAATCGTGAAGCGAACTCAGGCGAGGCCACCTGAGCAAACGTCCAGTCCTTGTTCTTATCTTCCAACAGGTCCAGATGCAAGCTCAATCCATAGGAATCCCGGCCCGGCTCCAGGATCACCGGCAGAGCGGCCAACAGGACGCCGGTTGGACAAAACACAAAAATTATCAGCCCGGCACAAAGAGTAAAGATTGGGAAGAAAGATATCCTCATCTACATCTTGCCTTCTTACGCTAAGAACGGATCAGGCTGACCTTCCAGACCGGACTGGAATCCAATTTTTTCCAATCCATATTTGGTTGGTTCAAAGAACCGATAACCGCCTTTGCCCGATTCCTTGATGCGGTACATGGCCGCATCGGCCTTTCTGATCAATGTATCCAGATCATCGCCGTCAAAGGGGAAAATGCTGATACCGATGCTTACTCCCAGGTGACAGACATCACCGTCGATGCCGCAGGGGAGTGATATTTGGCCCATAATCTTTTGCGCGATTATTCCGGCATCCAAATAGTTGGTTAAGTCTTCCGAAATGATGACGAATTCATCTCCTCCGATGCGGGCCGCAGTGTCCATTTCCCGGAGAGATGACCGAATGCGTTGGGCCATCATCCGCAGCACTTCATCACCGGCCCGGTGGCCCAGCCGGTCATTCACCGGTTTAAAGTTGTCCAGGTCAAGATAAAAAACGGCCATTTGTTTGCCGGAACGCTTCGCCCTGGCCCTGAGGTGATCAAATAATTCATTCAGGAAACGGCGGTTGGCCAGTCCGGTCAAACTGTCGTGATTGGCCAGGTGCTTGATCTCTTCTTTTGCTCGATGGTGGACCAGGGCATTGGTGATTATTTGTCCCACAATTTTCAAAAGCGCCGTGTCATTTTCCGGCCAGTGATGATAGTCCGGATCAGCATTCAGGCCGACCAGTCCGAGCAGTTCCTCGTGATAGACCAATGGGGCGAGCAACAAAGACTTAGCCCCCAAGCGGCTGAAAAAAGCTTTTTCCTTTGATGCGGTTTCCGGCAAGTCAGCCAGTCTCATCTCGATTACGGCCTCCTGGTGACGCAACTTGTCAACAAGCCAGGAAAGATCATCTGCGGCGCCCTGACCGTCGGAAAAAGGACCAGATGTGGCCGCACCGGAACGGCTCCATTGATAACACTGTTTGACCCTGGCGCTCTGCGGTTCCAAGACCAGGGCATAGCTCTGGTCACCGGCACAGAACCAACCAATCATCGAAAGGACTTTGTTAATTTCCCGGTCGGTGTCCTCCGGCGATAACGATGAAGCCATAAAATCTGTGGAGATGGCCGCCACCATCTGCTCGAATGTCACCCGGTAACTGAGTTCATCAACAGCCTTGTTCAATTCGCGAGTGCGTTCAGAGACCTTTTCCTCCAGCGTCCGTTGACTGTCCTCCTGAACGGTGCGGTATTTGTCGGTTAAGACCAAAGACAACATCGCCCCGGCGAGAGCAAAGATGACCAACCAGTCGGTCGAGTTTATCGGACTGAGCGGCAGAAAGCCCGCCCCTCCTAGAATATGAACTACAAGAATGGCCAGGATCAAGACCCAGGACCCGACATAATATCGGACGCCCTTTTGTCCTAGGAGCCAACAACGAAGGCCGGCATAGACCAGAAGCCCGCTCCCCATCAGCGTAACCACATATGAAGTAATATTAGCAAAATAAAAATTGAAGAAAGTGGCCAGGGCCACCCCGATATTGAGGCCAATGACTCCATTAAGCAGTTTGTGGACCAGGGGAGTAACTTCTTTTGTCTTGAGGGCGTGTTGGGAAAAGATGATCAGAAAAACCATAGCGAGCTGCCCGCCCACATGGACCCCCCACATGGACCACTGCATATGATCCGGCCCCAAAAACCGGGCAGCCAGTCCGGTCAGGCATGACAGGTACAAAACAGCGAAACAGAGGGTCAGCACATAATAAATAGCATTATTTTCTCGGAGAATAAAAAAAACAAAAATGTTATAGAGGACCATCACCAGAAAGACACCAAAGGATAGTCCCTGAACCAACCGCTTGTTCAAGAGATACTCGGCAAAGGCCTGGGGGGTGCGGAGAGTCAAGGGGGCTCTCATGGCGCCTTCGGTTTCCAGCCGCAGATAGATCATTTGCTTTTCCTGCGGCCGGACGGTTAACCGGAAAAGATGGCCGGAGAAATCCACATCCCTGTCTTTCAAAGGTAAAAGGCTTCCCGATCTCTTGGCCGTGATTGAACCGTCGGCATGCACAATATACAGGTCGATCCGGTTCATGATCACGTAATCTAATTCCAGGAGCCAGTCCGGTTCCGGTGATGATTGATTATCAATCCGGCACCTCAACCAGTAGGCCGACCGGGTGAAACCTAGATTAAGCAAGGGCTTCCGGTTGGGCACAAATCGTGCCGCGAACTCCGGTGAGGCCACCTGAGCTATCGTCAATTCCTTGTGGCGATCCTCCAACAGGTCCAGATTCAAGCTCAATTCATATAACGCATGGTTTTTTTCCAGGATTACCGGCGGAGCGGCCCACAGTAAGCCGGCTGGGAAGAGGGCCAACAGAATGAGCGCAACACAACTGATTGGGATTAGCGGCATCCTCATCCACATCTCGCCATTTTACGTTTGAAAAGGATTGATTGACGGCGTCCAGGGGCACTTGTGGAATAAACCGCGGAGAAGTAAAGATCTCGCCGCGGTTCAATAAACTACAATAACCGGGAGGAGGTTCGACCAGGCCATAAGCCGGGTTCTGTTTCCCCCGCCGGTTACCCCGCGGGAGATGGCGATCATTCCTCTAGGGCGGCGGTTACCCGACGCCTCAAGCAACCAACCCGGGAGTCTCGGGCGGGCCGCCCTCAAACACTCCCCTATTCGGTCTTGCTCCGGGTGGGGTTTACCTAGCTCTTCCGGTCACCCGGAAGACTGGTGAGCTCTTACCTCACCGTTTCACCCTTACCTCACTTGCGCGAGGCGGTTTGCTTTCTGTGGCACTATCCTTGAGGTCACCCTCACTGGGCGTTACCCAGCACCCTGCCCTGCGGAGCCCGGACTTTCCTCTCGTCAGCCGGATATAACCGGCCGGCCGGCGATCACCTGTCCTGGTCGAACCATTCCCGGTTTTTGTCAAATTTAGAAATACATTTTTGAAGATGCCGACGCTGTTCCCTAAAAGGAAACCTGGTCGGCTTTTGTCAGGCTGATTTTTTTGACTTATCGTGTTCTATCTTCCAGCCCCGACATCGCGTTATGTTTGAAGTTTAGATTTCCAGAGCTGCATCTTTTCCTTGGGCCAGCTAGCACACAGAGCGGGGCGGCCCTTCATGATCATCTGGAGGCAGACGTCACACTCCGGGTTGCAATGATGAATCTCGTCTTCTTTCCCCGCCTGCACCTTTTTGGGCCATTCCGGATCGGCCCAGAGCACCCGCGCCAGGCCGATTAAATCCGCCTGCCCCGAGGCCACGATCTCTTCGGCCAGGGCGCCGCCGGCAATCCGCCCCGCGGTGATGACCGGCACGGAAACTTCCTGTTTGATCGCCGCGGCCAGGTCCGCCATATAGCCTTCTTTTCTTGCTTTTTCCACCATTTCCGGGAGGAAAAAGGACTCGTAGGTGCCGCCCATGACCGAGATATAAGCCACACCGGCCGCGGCCAGGCTTCGGGCAAATAAACGGGACTCCGCCAACTGGAGGCCGTCCGGGAGCCACTCGTCGGCCAGAAACCGATACCCCACCGGAAAATCTCCCACCGCCGCCTTGGCTGCAGCCACGACGTCTAAGGGAAATTTCCAGCGCGCCTCCAGTGACCCGCCGTAAATATCTGATCGCTGGTTCGTCCGGGGCGAGACAAACTGAGCCAGGAGGTAACCGGTGCCGCCATGCAATTCCACCATATCAAAGCCGGCCTGCTTGACCCGGAAGGCAGCCTGGGCAAACCGTCCGATGATGGCTTCGATTTCCTGAATGGTTAAGGCCCGGGGCATCCGGCCAAAAGTCTCCACTGCCGACGGGGCGACAAAGTCCGGAGCGACAGCATATCTGCCGCCATGATTAATCTGCAGACAGGCCAGGGTCCCTTCCTGCTTGATCACCGCGGCCAGGCGGGATAGAGTCTCTATCTGGGCATCATCATCCACCCTGAGGCAGTGGTTGGAATTGCGGCCGACAGCATAGTCCACCGTGGCGTTTTCCACGACGACCAGGGCCACGCCGCTCTGGGCCATCAAGCGGTAATGATCCAAAATCAACTCAGACACGGCGCCGCCTTCATCAGCATAACCCAGATACAGCGGGGCCATGGTCAGCCGGTTCTTCAGCTTCACCCCACCCACTTCCAATTCTGAGAAAAGGTGCGAATACATGACTTACCCCCTCCAGGTTTCTATGAAAAAGCATTATCCCCATTAATGCGGTTCTTGCTCCTACGACAAAATACTAGTCCAAATCCAACGTTACGTTACACTGATTACATTTTACAACGCCCCGGAAAACTTTATGGCCGCATTCGGGACAAATATAGCGGGCCTCCTCATCCTCAATCCATTTTTCAGTACCAAATTTTCGCCAATACGGAATGGCCCGCAAAATAACCTTCTTGCCGATAGCCATGGGGAAATTTTCAATATACCGGCAAGGAAATTCATCGCATTGATGACATCCGGTGTAACCCTTATCCTTGGTGCAGTTTCTGATCTCACACTGTTGACAATGCATAAAAAGTTCACCGGACAAGCAGCCACGGCACTTAATATCTTCTGGGGAAAGCTCTTCACTATTGGGGAGCGTACCTTTGCCATGGATATTGCCCTGGTAGAGATTGACCAACCGCTCCTTGAATTTGTGATTATTATCCCGGTCAGCGATATAAATGGCACAGACGCCACAATAAAGGCCACAGGGTGCCACAAAATCCGGATTTATTTCCATTATTCCAACCCCCCAAATTATCCCATGCACGGTAAAGCTTCGGGCCGTAAGGCCTGCGAGCTGGATAAATTGAATACCTAAACGAACTCTTTGTAATCCGTTATTTCGGCTTCCGGTCTGTCTGCGGCACCGTCTCCACAATCAGATGATGGCCGAAATACTTCCGGGCCACCCGGCTGATGTCTTCTTTGGTCACTTTCTTGATCATCTCATTGTATTTGTTATCCCAATCATATCCCAGGCCAAGGGATTCGTTGACCGTGTCGCTGAAGGCCTGGGCCGCGGTGGTTTCTAAGTTCATCTGGTGCATGGTCGTGCACAGGTTGATGCCGGTGCTAAGCTCCTGGTCCGAAACCGGTCCCTGGCGTAGTCGATCCATTTGAGTCACAATCAGGTCGGTGACCTGTTTGGCGTTCTCCGGCGTGGTTTGAGTCAAGACGCAGAAATATCCCGCGTCCGGGGTATTAACACTGAATCCGTGAATGACATAGACCAGGTCGCGGTCCTCCCGCAGGGCCTTGTGCAACCAGCCGCCGGGATAGTTGACCCCGGAGGTAACGGCGTCAATGACATTCATCACGGCCCGGTCCGGGTCCTTCAGGTCTACTCCGTTATACCCGATCATAATGGCATCCGAGGCTTTTTCCGTCGGTTTGCTCACCACGGTGTCGGCCGTCAGGGTTAGGGACTGGTGCGGCCAGGCGGGCTGGGCCGGAGTCTGACCCGACATACCGCCCAGGAGTTCCTGGATCTTGGTCTCCACTTTGGCTGATTCTACGTCTCCATACACGGCTAGCACCAGGTTGCCCGGAGTCATCAGTTGCCCGTGCAAGGCGGCCAGGTCATTCCGGCTAAATCCGGTCACGGATTCCGAGTTGCCTAAGATATCGTTATGGTATGGGTGGTCTTTGAAATAAGCGGCCCGGAACAGGTGTTCCACCTCGGCCTGCCAGCTTTCGTCCCGCTTCTTGATGGCCAGCAGGGTGTCCCGGCGTTCCGTCTCCATTTCCTTGGGATCAAAACCAGGGTTCCGGAGTACATCGGTCAGGATGGTCAGGGCCCGGTCAAGGTCTTCTTTAAGGAACTGGCCTTTAACAAAAAATGTGTTTCGGCCCGATCCCGCGCCCATAACGCCGCCCAAAGATTCAATCTGGGTGTCAAGCTGCTCTTTGGTCCGGGTGGTGGTGCCGCGGAAAAGCATATCGGCCATAAACCGGCTTAACCCCGGCTTGTCTTTGGGTTCATAGGCCAACCCGCCCCGGCCCACGAGCATGATATTGACCATGGGCAGAGATTTGACCGGCTTAATCAATAAGGTCAGTCCATTAGGCAGGACTTTCTTTTCTACCGCCGGTCCGGCCGCCTGCGGTTTAGTCTGGGCCTCCGGCTTGGCCTTTTCGACGCCAGCCGGTTTTAGGACGGCCACGGTGCGGTGGTCGTTCCGGAAGTACTTATTCACCACCCGGATGATGTCCGCCGGGGTAACCTGCTGAATCAGGTCATTATAGTTATCTTCAAAATAAGGGTCTCCAGTTAGGGCCATGTTTTCGGCCATATCTGCGGCCTGACCTTCAACGCTCTGGCGGGCAAAGATCCGCTGGGCCATGACGGCCCGTTTAGCCCGCTCCAACTCGGGCAGGCTGACCGGCTCCCGTCTCAAACGGTCGATTTCCAACTCCACCACCTCCATAGCCTGATCCTGGTTCTGGTAGGGCAGATTCATGGAGACAATAAACATCCCGGTTACGCCGGACGGGGTGTAGGAGGAACAAGACACGCCCAAGGCCAGGTTACGTTCATCCCGAAGCACTCGATGCAACCGCGACGACTTTCCCTGCCCTAGAATAATGGCCAGAACATCTAGGGGGTACATATCCGGTGCGGTTAAGCTCACCGTTTTGTAGCCCACGGAAATCGAACCAAGCCTGGCCAGCGGAGATTCCTTTTCCACCCGTCGATCCGTCAATTGCTCCGGTTCCGCGGGGACATAGGTATCGACCTGGGTCCCTCTGGCCCAGTCCCGGCTGAGCTTGATGATCTCGCTTAGGGCCTCATGGGGATTGACATCTCCGACTACGGTGACGATGGTGTTTTGGGGCACATACCTGGTCTTGTAGTACGTTAGCAAATCCTGCCGGGTTACCCGCTTAAAGACGTCTTCATACCCGATGACGGGATATCTAATCGGATTTTCCCTATAGGCCGTGGCCAGAAACAGCCGGTTCAAGATCCGGTCGGGATTGGTTTCGTTCATCCGCATCTCTTGAATAATGACCTGGCGTTCCCGGTTGAACGCATTTTCATCGATAGCACAGGTGGAAACATAATTCATTAGAAGTGACAGGGCCTTCTTATACCGGTCCGAAACGGTGTTGATGAAATATACGGTATGGTCGGTGGAGGTGTAGGCATTCGTCGCGCCTCCCAGCTCCTCCAGTGTTTTTTTGGCTTCAGCCTCCGTAAAAACCGAGGTCGCCCCCCCGGCCACGACATGTTCCAAATAGTGACTCAATCCGGCCGTCATCCAGTTTCCTTCATAGATGGACCCGGCCCGCACGAAGACCTGAGAGGCTACTGTTTTGGACATGTGGCTTTCCCGGATCAACATGGTTAACCCATTGTCCAGTTGGACAAAAAGATCCCCCGGCCGGGAAGGAAACACCCGGGCCACCCGCGCCTGGTCGGCCGCGGCTAAATTGAGGTTGGGGATGGTCTTTTTTTCATCAGCCGGGGCACTCGATTTGTCCGAGGCGGCTGCAACCGGCGGCTTTCCCGTGGCCGCACATCCAGCCAGCAGCATCCAGACCAGGGTCAAGGCCACGGTCAAGGTGAGGTATTTTTTGGGGCGTAGGGATTGAGTTTGCAATGGTGATCGTCCTTATTTTGGGGGGAATGGAGGGTGATATTTTAAGGTGACAATAAGCGTAAGATAACGCATCTTCAAGCTAGCCGGTTATACAGTTCAGTATTCTTATTGAGGACGTAATCAACGGCTTGCCGAAAGATGTCCTCAGGCTGTTTGAGCAAGTTTTCTATACTAATAGAGACTAATTCTTCAGGAGTAATACTCAATTGCTCGGACATTTCTTGCAACAATTGCCACCGCTCATCCGGAATACTTATTGTCATGTTACTCATAATGACACCTCAGAAAAATTTAAGGTCTCTGACCAGTGTCGATCGGGCCGTGCGCCGATTCTGTGTCCAAACAATTTGGTTTGGTTGACGGGAAAACAAAATAAACTGGTTGCGCGGTCCAGCCCATCGTTCATGAGTGATGAATTTGGTCTCGGCTGATGCCGATGTCTTCCACCAGATCGTCCACGGTATCGTAATAGACTTCCGCGCCCCGGGAAAAGTGCATCAAGGCGTGGTGCAGCTGGATCGGGATATAGGGGTAGATCTTCCGCAGGTTCATCACGCGGTTCGACCAGACGATGTTAAGATCATCATCGATCATCCGGTCGGCCAGATCTGGCTGCTCCCGCCTCAGATCACCCATCAAGACATCGCCCTTGCCCACCACGAAGGCCAGGACGTTACCCAACCCAAACAGGTCGAATCCGAAAGGGTTTTCTTTGGTCCGGTAGGCGTAGTCAAAATCAATCCAGACGTAGCGGCCGGTGTCCTTCTCTACCAGCAGATGATCCCGCCGGATATCACCATGGGTGGTTCGATTGTCGTGCAAACATTTAATGGCCGCGTAGGCGTGCAACAGCTTGTCGAGCACCTCCGGCAATTGGTTGTAAAAGTATTCTTCATGCGTCCCCGGCAGATCGATGATGTGATCGGCCAGGGTGGGTCCCTCTACGAAATCCAAGATCCGGAGATTGTTTCCGGAGTCGTCTTCCACCGAATAGCCCTGCATAAAGTGGGGGTGACCTCTAACCAGGTCCAGAATTCGGGCTTCTTTCTTGGGGTTTCGGAAAAAGGTGAATTTTATTTGCCCGATGACACCCTCATAAGTTTCAAAGAAAGCCAGCTTTAAGACCTTGCGCCGGCCGGTCCGAAGGTCATGGGCCCGTTTAACCCAGTATTTGGGTTCATCATCAAGACCAAACCGCTTTTCCGTCTCCGTGCCCCGAACCAGGAACAGATCTTCCCCGGCGCAAATCACATCATTAGAATCAATATTAAAATAATTGCTGGTATCCGTAAATACGCGCAGACGGGCCGGGCTAATGGTTATACCCAACAGGCGGTGGATCTGACCCGCAATAAATTCCCGTGATGGTATCCGGTCGTTGTTCAGATGGTCCTCCGTAGCCTGACTCTTACCCCAATAGACAAATGATCACACCAGTCCGATGCCGAATTCCACCATTTTAGAAAAAGCTTGCGCCGCGGTTTACAAATTGCGGACCCTGAAGGCAACTTTGCGACCTGGAGACCGGGAGATCAACGCGCTCTGGTTCCTATCCTTTATCTTTATCCTGATCCAAGACCTGGCGAATCAACCGGAGCATTTCTCTGGTTTCATACGGCTTATTAAGAAATCCTCGAGCGCCTTCTTTAATGACCATGTTGGCCGGTTCCGGTCCGGCAAACCCACTGGCCATGACGACCTTTAGGTCTGGGTTGATTTTTAGAAGCTCGGTCAGACACTTTCGTCCCCCCATGCCCGGCATGATCAAATCCATCAAGACCAGGTCGATGTTATTTCCTTTCTCCCGATACACTTCCAGAGCGCTTTCGCCATCAACTGCGGTGAAAACCGTGTAGCCGAACTTGGTCAAAACTTGTCGGCCGACGTGTATGATGAACTCTTCGTCATCCACCAATAAAATGGTCTCAGTGCCGCCCTCGTAGATCGGTCTCTGGGTTTTCTCTTCCGGGCCGGCCGGCGCAACTTGCGGGATCGCCTGGAGAAAGATATTAAATGTGGTCCCATGTCCCGGTTCACTATAGCACATGACATGACCGCCATGCTTTTTGACGATGCCGTAGACCATGGCCAAACCCAATCCGGTGCCTCGTCCCGACTCCTTAGTCGTAAAGAACGGCTCAAAAATATGGGCCTGGATATCCTTGCTCATCCCGTGACCCGTGTCGATGATGGAAATAAGCACGTAGTCGCCGGGGTTGATGTCTGGATATGTCTTCCCGTAACGATCGGTAATCGTATAATTTTTGGTTTCGATAATCAGGTCGCCGCCATCGGGCATGGCATCTTTGGCGTTAATGGCCAGGTTCATTAGGACCTGCTCAATTTGGGCGGGATCCGCCTCCACCGACCATAAGTCATCAGCCAATCGAAGTCCGATGCCGATCATTTTGGGCAAGGTGTGGTCTAAAAGTTTCCTGAGTTCCCGAATCTCATGGTTCAGGTCTAGCTGCTGCAGCTTGACCTCCACCTTCCGGCTGAAGGCCAAAAGTTGACGGGTCAAGATGCCGCCTCTTTTGGCGGCCCGATAAATGCCTTGCAACCGTTTATAAATCGGATCATTCTCTTTTGCTTCCAACAACAATAACTCGGAAAAGCCCTGAATAGCCTGAAGAAGGTTGTTAAAGTCATGGGCGATGCCTCCGGCTAAGGTGCCGATGGCTTCCATCTTCTGGGCCCGCTGCAATTGAGACTCCAGACGCCGTCTGGCGGTGACGTCCCGGTCCACTCCGGTAAAGCCGATGAGCTGTCCGGCCGCGTCAAAAATCGGCTGGGCGCTGCTTTCAAAAAATCGTTCGCCTTCGTCTTGGTGAATGCGGCGCAGAGCCAGGTCGGTCCATCCGGTTTTTTCTGCGACTGCTTTTTGAAGAAGAACCTGAAACATCTCACGATCTCCAGGGTGAACCAGACTCCAGGCCAACACTCCGACAACATCACCCACTTCATAATTCAACAAATTTTTGACTGCACTATTAGAGAAGGTATATCGGCCGTCAGCGTCTACCGCCCAGACCCAGTCCACGATTGACTCGACCAGGGAGCGATAGTTCTCTTCGCTTTGACGCAGTGCTTCTACAGCTTGCTTCTTTTCTTTTCTAAGGTCGATGGTTTCCACCGCTCCCTCAAGGAGCCGAAGAAATTCTGCAGGCTGAACAGGTTTACGGAGATAATGCAGCGCCCCCTTTTCTAAAGCAGACACGGCTGAGTCTAGATCCGCATAGGCGGTCATGATGACAAAAACACAACTCGGCAGAATCTTTTTTAGATATGATAAAACTTCCGTGCCGGAACCATCGGGTAACTTCAAGTCGATAAATGCGACCTGGGACTCAAACTCCGAGGTCATCTCCCGCGCATCTCTGGCGCTGTGGGCCACTCCCACGACGTAACCCCGTGACTCCAGGATGTCGGCCAGACTCTCGGCCAGATCCCGATCATCATCTACGATCAGAACCCGGCAGCCCGGCCCCACATCCAACGATCGGCCTAATTCTTCAGGCATGTTCCAACTCTCCTTGTCGATAACCTTTTTCCGGCAGAGGCAGCCACAAAATAAACACCGTCCCCCGGCCTGGTTCCGTTTCGATATCCACACCACCGCCGTGCTGATCCATAATCTGCCTCACAATTGGAAGCCCCAGGCCGACCCCGAAGCTTTTAGTACTATACAATGGTTCAAATATTTTTTCAAGCTGATCTGCCGTGATTCCAGGCCCGGTGTCGGTAACCAGAATTTCGATTTGATCGCTGATCTGTCTTGTTTCAACGATGAGTTTGGCCTCTTTTTTACCCTGGCCGGCTATCGCCGCGGGGGCTCCCATAGCAGTCATGGCCTGCAGTGCATTGTCGATGACATTTATCAGACAACGCCGAAACCGCTCCCGGTCAATGCTGACCTGCAACCTGGGCAAGAATAGCCGGACCACCTCAATGCCTTCCGGAATTTGATATTCGTCGAGGAGGTTGCCCAGCCAGTCATCTAACGAAGTAAGCTTCAGTTCCAGCGACTTGATCCGGGTATAATCCAAAAGCTCTTCAATAATCCGGTCACATCTGACAATGCTCCGTTCAGCCCGCTCCAGTGCCCGCTCGGCGCGTAAAATACCTCGGCCTCGAATGACTTCATCGATAGTAAACAATGAGTTCCGCACGGTGCCCAGAGGATTTCTGATCTCATGGCTGACCGTCGCCGTCAGTTGTCCCAAAACAGCCAGCCGTTCACTCTTGATCAGCTTCTCTTGAGCCGCCTGCAGGTCTTGTGTCCGCCGGGAAAGTTTGCGGATCATGGTGTTGAAATCCCGCGTCAAGGCCCCGATCTCATCGTCCCGCGTCACCGGGATTTCCTGATCCAGCACCCCTTCTGAAATGATATAAGTTTGCCATCCCAAGCGGTGGATGGGACTGACGATACTCCGGGCCAACAGGGCCGAAATGAATATGGAGATCACGCCGCCCACGAGAAGAAAGACCAGGCCGCCGACATAAAAGTTTTCCCGCATCCGGCTGAATGGTTGGTCGGAGAGCAGTACGGCGGCATAGGCCACCGGGTTGTTTTGATGGTCTTTTAAAGCCAGTTCATTAGTATAACATCGCTCCCCGCCTATCTGGACAACTCCGTCGATATCAGGTGCAGGAAACGGGGCCAGGTAGGGTAGCGGGCCGAATGGTTCCATCACCGATCCGGCCACCATCCGCCCTTGACTGACCAGGGCCACCTCGACTCCTGCAATCCGCTTGATTTTCTGCATCAAGTTCGTATCCAACTCCAGAATTTTTCCGGCGACAAAGATAGCCGTCATCCGCTCATTGTCATATGTCAACGGCTTAACCACCATCATCACCAGCACCTGATGGTCACTCTTATCCTGAAGAAAGACATTCCGCAAAGATGAGTCAAGTTGCTCTAAGTCGGTGATGGACACCAGAGCATAAGAGGTGCTGGGTAAGCCTAAGACCGCCCGGTGGATCAAAGGATGTTCGATCTTTTGATTAAATGACAGAAATGTGGCCCGGGGGTCGGGAGCCAGCCCATTTTCATCGGTCACCGTGGCGAAAGATAACCCGTAGATTTTGCGAAGCTGTAATAAATACTCTTGAAGCTTCGAACTCAACCCTAAGACCATCACGGAGTCCAGGGTCTCATCTTTTTCCACATCCCGGCTCACGTTCTGAAGATATTGCATCTGGTCTTCCAATAACGATGAGACAAGGGATACGTTGTAGCTCAGTTGATCCCGGACCCGCTCCTTGATCTGATTGTTAGTCATGATAAAAATTGAAATAATAAACAGTAACAAGGGCAGACCGCCGGCCATGACCAGGACGATCATTAACCGAGATTTTAAAGATATGGGGAAACTTTTTTTCATCTAATGACCCGGTCGGCCACGGAAATCATTGTTTCCGGAATGGCCAGGTTCAATTGCCCGGCCTTGGGGAGATTGATTCCAATCATATATCTAAACGGTATTTGTGGACGTATTTCATTTATGTTGCGCCGCCTCAGGATAATATCCGCGGCCATCTTGGCCGTTTCCGCGCCCATGGCCGTGTCATTGGGAGAGAGGGTGGCCAGGGCGCCCTTCTCTAATTGAGAGATGTTTGTCCCGATGAAACGTGTGCCGGGATACTTCTCGGAGAGTTCCTTTTGATGTCGGTATAGTCCGTACCATCCGAGAACCGCCCGGCCCTGTTTGAGATATTTGGACGGGATAACTAATTGGTCGCTCAATTCAGCATAATGCACCACAAATTGTTTGGAGATACTCTTCTCTAAAAAGGAACGGTAAGCCATATCGGCAGGATAGGGAAAACAAAGAAATACCACCTCCGAGACGGATGGTAATAACTCATGAATAAACTTGAAAAGCATTTGAGGTGGGATGGTGTAGGAAATCCCGGTAACGTGATTTTTGGGAGGGGCCTCCATGGACTCCAGAAGTCCCGCCCCCACCGGGTCGGTCATTCCGGCGAACAGTAAAGGGATTTGGCCGTCATTCATGGATCTGGCCATAAACAGGCCGGCGTCCGTACCGAACGAGACGATCAGGTCAATTTTGGTCTCATTAAGTTTCCTCAGAATCTCTTTGTCTATTTTCTCATTTTCTATCCGGGGCAAGACTACCCTGAGGTAGGAGACGTTCTTCTCTTCGATCAGACCCTGGTGGACCATTCCCTCCTTGAAACCACTCTCCATGGACGATATGTAGTAGGAAGTCTCGCTCAGGACCAGGGCTATCCGGCATCCCGCCTGCCCCGCCTGGACGGAGGACGCTCCGGTCAGGAGCAGTAAGGACAAAAGTAGAACATACCTGGTCTTCATCATTAGACTCCTAGTCAACCCTTTCGTCAGCCAACTCCAATATTCCCTTAGGTATTTTTATCTTTAGAGCCTTTGCCTGTTTGAGGTTGAAGCAAATGCCGTATTCACGAGGGTGTTCCGGCGGAATCTTTCCCGGACTGATGCGTTCCCACAAGATACTGACGGCCATTTCTCCACCTTGAGCCCCCAGTTCCGGGAGCTTGGGGTAGACCGACACGACCGACCCTTCACGGCATTCTTCCGCAGTAGCGCCCACGAAAGTAACCTCAGGGTATTTGGCCGCCCAGTGATAGAGATGGACGGAATACCACCCAAAATAAATATCGGCCTACTTCAATTCTTCCGGCG
>JADFYA010000470.1 GCA_015233285.1 Deltaproteobacteria bacterium
GGGCGGGTTCGGGATCGCCTTTATTGTCGGCTACGGGGGGTACCAGGTAGTCAAAGGGACCTCCACCCCTGGGACTTTTTTTTCCTTTCTCACCGCCCTGATCATGCTCTATGACCCGGTCCGGCGCCTGGCCGGCGTGAACAATACCGTCCAGCAGGGAGTCGCAGCCGCCATCCGGGTCTTCGACGTGATGGACACGCCGCCCGAAATTCAGGAACGGCCGGATCCCTTGACCTTGACCACGGTTAAGTCCGCGGTCGCCTTTGACCGGGTGGTGTTTGGGTACAATGATAAGCCTGTTCTCAAGAACCTGTGCCTGAGCGTGTCCATCGGGGAGGTCCTGGCCGTCGTGGGCACCAGCGGCGGGGGCAAGACCTCCCTGGTCAACCTCATCCCCCGGCTGTATGACGTCTGGGAGGGGTCGGTCTTGATCGACGGGCGGGATGTCAGGGATTTTTCCTTGCGCTCGCTCCGGTCTCAAGTGGCCATGGTGTCGCAACAAACGATCTTGTTCAATGATACGGTCAGGAACAATATCGCCTATGGCTGCGTCGGCATGGCCCCGGAGGAAGTGGAACGAGCTGCAGAACAGGCTTATGCCGTAGACTTCATTCAGGCCCTGGGGCAGGAATTTGACACGATTATCGGGGAGCAGGGGGCCATGCTTTCCGGCGGGGAACGGCAGCGGTTGTCCATTGCCCGGGCCATTCTCAAGGATGCACCGATCTTGATTCTGGACGAGGCTACTTCCTCTCTGGATACGGAGTCGGAGTTTGCCGTCCAGAAGGCTCTGGAGAATTTGATGAAGGGCCGGACCACCTTCGTCATCGCCCATCGGCTGTCCACCATCCGGAATGCCGACCGGATCATCGTCATCGATGACGGGACCATCGCCGAAGAAGGCAAACACGAAGACCTGCTGGCCAGGTCGGGACTGTACCGGAAACTTTACGATATGCAATTCAAACAGGAAGAGTAACCTCGTTGTCCATTATTGATTCCACCTCAGGGTAAGGGCGCACGCGAAGAGTCAATCGTAACCGTTCAAGGTATCAGGGTAACCGCATGAAATTATTTTCGAATGGCCAATTCCAAACAAGCCCCAACGGGGCGCACTAGGTTAGCCCAGGGCAACGCCCTGGGAAATACGGGTGGTTACATGTCAGCAGGATGGTCAGGTGGTCGGCCAACTTTAAAGCCATTTCCTTTGGTAGGGACATATAACCACGGCGGAAATACTGAATTACCAGCCGCCTTATGTTATCATTACATGGTGTTTTATATAGGCGCAACCCCATACCCAAGGCGCTGCCCTGGGCTAACCTAGTGCGCCCCTTTGGGGCTTATTCGGACTTTAACGTTTTAAGAATATTTCATGCGTTTGCCCTTCTCAAGGCATAAATCATGACGGAAGAACCTTCTTACGTATTATTATGGCGGTGTGGAGAACTGGCCGCCAGAGCAGCGCAACTGGCCGAGTTACTGACGTCGTGCTGCCTCTGCGCCAGAGCCTGCGGGGTTAACCGGGCCGGCGGAGAAGTGGGCGCGTGCCGGGCTCCGAATTTGGCCACGGTATCCCATGCCGGTCCTCATTTCGGAGAAGAACCGGGAATATCGGGAAATAACGGCGCGGGTAACATCTTCTTCGCCTATTGTTCTATGGCCTGTGTGTTTTGCCAGAATTACCAGATCAGCCAGAATTTTCATCCTGAAGAGCGGCACTTTTTGAGCGTCGGGCAACTGGCTGCGGTGATGTTGGACCTGCAACGGGCCGGATGCCACAATATCAATCTCGTCTCTCCGACTCATTTCTTGCCCCAGATTGTGGCGGCGTTGGATTTAGCCGCGGCCTCCGGTCTCCGTTTGCCCATCGTCTATAACACCCACGGATACGAGTCTGTCCCCGTGTTGAGGCTTCTGGAAGGAATTGTGGACATTTACTTGCCGGACCTGAAATATGGGGATGACCGCCGGGCCGGGGAACTCTCAGGAGCCCCGAACTATGTCCGGGCGTCCCAGGCGGCGGTTAAAGTGATGTACCGGCAGGTGGGAGCGATGGTCCACCTGAATGAGGCCGGTTTGATTAGCCGGGGTTTGATTATTCGGCATTTGGTTCTGCCCGGAGGATTGGCCGGCACAAGCGAGGTCTTGGAATTTATTGCCGCCCACCTCTCGCCGAAGGTGACGTTATCCCTCATGGCCCAGTATTATCCAACAAATAATGCCGCAGATCGGGCTCCGCTGAATCGGCCTGTGACGGCCCAAGAATACCATCAGGCTCTGGAAATGGTCGCCCAGGCCGGCCTGGAAATCGGTTGGTGCCAGGAGTTGAGCAGCGCCGCCTCATTCTGCCCCGATTTTAGTCTTACCCGCCCCTTTGCCTGATCCCCAGGAATTTTAAGGGACATTATTCACCTGTCCCAAATCAACAGCAGATCTTGTTTTCGATTCTTATTGCCTTAGGCGCCTGAAGGTGTATATTATTTCGCACAGAGAACCAGCGCGGTCATGTGTCTAACTGCCGCAAATGCTTCAATTCTCCAA
>JADFYA010000471.1 GCA_015233285.1 Deltaproteobacteria bacterium
GCCAGAACGGCATAAAACGTTTGACCGTATCCTGAAGACTTTCCGACAGGGGCAGGGTATCCCACGACAGGTCCCTATACCGGGGATCATTACCTGGATAAAGGTCGCTGTCCGGCGTCAGTTTGGGGGGCGGGGTGGCATAGCTCCGCCGCCATTCGTGGACCTGTTCCTTACCGTACTTATCAGCCGTCTCCTTTTTGTTGAGTCCCTGCAATGCCCCGTAATGGCGTTCATTTAGCCGCCAGGATCTGATCACCGGGAGCCACATCAGGTCCATATCTTCCAGCACGATCCACAGCGTCTTAATGGCCCGCTGCAAAACGGAGGTGTAGGCGATGTCAAAGGTGTATCCGCCCTCCTTGAGCAATTTGGCCGCCAGATGGGCTTCATTCAGGCCACGCTCGGTCAGCCCCACGTCCACCCAGCCGGTAAACCGATTCTCCAGATTCCAGGTGCTTTGTCCGTGCCTCAGCAGGGTTAACTTTATCATCGTTCTTCTCCTTTTGAAAAGTATCACGCTTAAGGACGCAGAGGAAAAGAAAGGACGCGGAGATTTCAAAGGGATATCCATTTGCTTAAGGTAACCTCGGCGCGCTCTCACTTCCCCTGCGTGATGCTTTTTCCCAACCTGATGGGATTCGGGCATGGGTTGCAATAGGACTATCCAGCCGCATTCCATGCTCACGATATAACGGTCTGAGTTTAGCATAACCGGCCCGCAGCCGCAACTGAAAAGCCGGGTGGCCTATGGATAAAACCGGCCGGGGAGGGCGGCTGGAAAAAGTTATCCCGGGGCAGTACTTTTCCAGGCACAATTTTGAGATTATGATATAATTGTACCGGTAAAAAGGATTGGTCGAGCTTCTTGTCGATCAGGCTTACGGCTCCTACAACAGGTCGGACTATGGACACGGAGATTAATTCCAGGGCGGTCATTCATCTGGATATGGATGCCTTTTACGCGGCCGTGGAGGTGCTGGATAATCCGGCGTTGCGGGGTAAGCCGGTGATTGTCGGGGGCGGCCGGGAGAGGGGAGTCGTGTCCTCTGCGTCATACGAGGCGCGGCGGTTCGGCGTCCGGTCGGCCCAGCCCATTGCCACGGCCATGCGGCTTTGCCCTGACGGGATCTTTGTCCCAGTCAGGATGGACCGGTACAAAGAGCTTTCCGGAAGTATATTTAAGATATATTTCCGGTTTACCCCCTTGGTCGAGCCGTTGTCCATCGATGAAGCCTTCTTGGACGTGACCGGGTCTATCCGGTTGTTTGGGACGCCGGAGACGATGGCCCGGCAGATCAAGGCGACGGTGGCGCAAGAGACGGGCCTGACCGTGTCCGCGGGGGTGGCTCCGTCCAAGCTGTTGGCCAAGATCGCCTCGGACATGAACAAACCCGACGGGCTGACCGTTGTGCCTCCAGACCGGGTCAGGGAGTTTCTGGATCCGCTGCCAATCGGCAAACTCTGGGGGGTGGGCCGGGCCACGGAGGAGTACCTGACCAGTCTCGGGATCAAGACCATCGGGGATCTGAGCCGGATGCCGGAAAAACTCCTGGAGAGCAAATTCGGCCGGAACGGCCTGGCCTTACACCGGCTGGCCCAGGGGCTTGATGACCGGGAAGTGACCCTGGATCATGAGGTCAAATCCGTCGGCCGGGAAGAAACCTTTGCTCAGGACATCACTGATCTGAATGTGGCCAAGCGGGAACTCCTATCCCTGGCCGGGCGGGTGGCCTGGCGGATGCGGCGGAAGGGCCTGACCGGGCGGACCATCAGTCTCAAAGTCAAGTATTATGATTTCGTCCAGATCACCAGGGCCGTGACCCTGGCCGAACCGACCGATGACGGCCCCCAGATATATCAGGTCTGCCGTCAACTCATGGACAAGAACTGGACCCCAGGCAAGCCGATCCGATTGCTGGGCATTTCCGTCTCCCAATTGTACCACCCCGGACGGCCTCGGCAATTGTCTTTGTTCGGCCAGGGGAAAGAGTCCCAAAAGCGGCAGAAGCTGAACACAGCCTTGGATTCCATTTATCGCAAATTCGGCGAAGGCAGTGTCCGCCCTGGGACGCTGTTCACGAAATGACCAGGGTAATCTAACCTTGGGCAGTGCTGATCGACTACTCGGGCGTAACCGGCCGGCCTGCTCCAGGCCCCCAGCCAAAAGAGGGACTCCGATGGATATTCCGGGTCTTAATATGATCAAGATGTACACCAGGTTTTCCGGTGGGAATGTGGACATGGCCATGTCTGCGGCCAACCCGGATGCCCCGGTCAAGCCGGATGCGGCTCAGGCGGACTTTGTCCTGGGTCAGGTGCTCAAGGCCACGGTGGTGGATATCCAGGGCGGCGGTCAGGTGGTGATTGACATCAATGGTCAACGTGTCCTGGCCGAATCGGAACGCAGCCTGTCGCCGGGCCAAAACCTGACCCTGAAGGTGACCAGCCTGACGCCTCAGGTGGCCATGACCGTGCTGGCCGGGGAAGATCAAACCAAGGAGGCAACGCTGTCGCTCTTGCGGTCCAACTTATCGGCTAA
>JADFYA010000472.1 GCA_015233285.1 Deltaproteobacteria bacterium
AGAAAAGTGTGCCAAGAAATAAGAAAATTATTTTGTACAACTAACGGTTAAGTAGGCTCGCCAGTCTTTTTGTCTTCCACCAACACATGAGCCCACTTGACCTTAAGTTAATGACATTGACCAGCAGCTTGCAACCAGCAACCAGTAACACGGAACACACAACCAGCCACATGGATCAAAAAAACCAGGAGAAAAAACGGCCTAATTGTTTTGCCTGTGTCAATTTTTACGTCACTTGGGAAAAACAATTCCCCTATGGATGCCGGGCCATGAATTTCAAATCAAAGAAAATCCCTTCGCTGGTCGTGTTCGAGAGTACCGGGGCAGAGTGCTATGCATTTGTCGAAAAGAAGCGAGGCACTAATTGATTCTCTATTCCGGCCCGGAGAAACCGGTTGGGTCCCCGGGGTGGATTTGGATTATCCTGGTCCTGATTATCTCGCTCTATCTGGTGTCCTGTTCCCCGTCTCCGGAGCCGGGTTCCGATCCGGCCGCACTGATTGTGGCCCTCCCGCGAGGTCCCCTCAATCTGGATCCCAGACTGTCCGTGGACGCGGCGTCCTACCAGATCATGCAATTGACCTATAATTCGCTGGTCAATAAATCCCCAAGTTCCCGGTTACTCCCGGATCTGGCTGAGAAATGGTCCCAACCCGATGACCGGACCTACATCTTTGACCTTCGGCGGGGCGTCACCTGGCACGATGGCTCGCCATTCACCTCCCAAGATGTGGCTTATACCTTCCGGTCCATCCTGGACCCCAAAACTAAATCGCCCAAACGTCAGGGTCTGGGCCTGATCCAGACCATCGAGACGCCTGACCCGCATCGGGTGATTTTTCGGCTTAAGGAAGTATTTTCGCCTTTCTTAATCAATCTTGTCCTGGGCATTGTGCCCCAGTCGGTGGAAACCAGGGAAGGGACGAACTTCGGATTTCATCCCGTCGGCACCGGCCCGTTTAAGTTCCAGTCCTGGGAGGAAGGCCGTCAGGTCACGTTGGTTAAAAACACCGCCTATTTCGGGACTCCGGCTAAGTTATCCCGGCTGGTTTTCCGGATCATTCCCGATGACACCACCAGGTTGCTGGAATTCAAAAAGGGGAGCATCGATTTCATGCAAAACGCGGCCCAGCCAGACATGGTGCCCCTGCTGAAAGCCGACCCCCGATTTCAGGTGATTCAAAGTCCGGGGACGAATTACTCCTATATCGGTTTCAACCTGATCGATCCCATCCTAAAGAACCGGCAGGTCCGGGAGGCCCTGGCCCACGCCATAGACGTCCGGGCCATGATTAAGTTCCTGCTCCGGGACGCGGCCCAACCGGCCTCCGGGGTGTTGCCCCCCAGCAACTGGGCCTATGAGCCCGAGGTGCCCGTTTATCTATTTGATCCTAAGAAAGCCGCCCGGTTGCTGGATGAAGCCGGTTACCCGGACCGGGGCGATGGTCAAGGCCGATTCAAAATCACCTATAAGACCTCGGATAACGACATGGCCCGGCTCAAGGCCGAGATTATCCAGCAGCAACTGGCCGACGTGGGCATCATGATGGACATCCGGACCTACGACTGGGGCACCTTTTTCGGAGACATCCGGAATGGTAATTTCCAGATGTTTTCTCTGGAGTGGGTTGGAGTGACCGACCCGGATGTGTTTTACTATATTTTTCATTCGGCCTCCTTTCCGCCCAATGGGGCCAACCGGGGCCGGTACGCCAACCCGGAAGTGGATGCCCTGATCGATCAAGGCCGCCGGACTCTGGATGAAGCCAAGGCCAAAGCAATTTACAGCCGCCTTCAAAAGATCCTGGCCTATGATCTGCCCTACATCAGCCTATGGTATGTCGATAATGTCGCCCTGGCCAAAAAAAGCGTGCAGGGGTTCGTCCAGTATCCGGCCGGGGATCTGTATTCTTTGCGCGACGTTTACCGGACTGACGGGGCGCCGCCTGCAAACCCGTGAACGGGCTAATTTATGTCATCCCAGGGCGATTATCCCTGTGTATTGGTAACGAATCTTTTACGCTAAGGCAAGGTCCCTCCCTATGAATAAAATTCCCTCCGTCGGTCTTTACCGGCGTCTGTTGGCCATGGTTAAACCCTATTGGACCAAGCTGGCTCTGGCCATGCTGTGTATGGGTATGGTCGGGGCATGTACCGGGGCCATGGCATATTTGGTCAAGGACGTCATCGACGGCGTGTTTGTGGCCAAGAACATCTGGCTGCTCAAGATCCTGCCGCCGGCCATCGTGGCCTTGTTCCTTTTTAAGGGCTTGTTTTCCTATGGCCAGTCCTACCTGATGACCTATGTCGGGGAGCGGGTGGTGGCCAACATCCGGAACGGGCTGTACCGGCACATCATCAACTTATCGACATCGTATTTCGACAAAAACGCCACCGGGATGCTCATTTCCAGGGTCACCAACGATGTCGCCCAGATTCAAGGCGCGGTGTCCGGGGCCGTAACCGGCTCATTAAAAGAAGTCAGCACGGTCGTCTGTCTTCTGGTGGTCATCTTTATCCGCAACTGGGAGCTGGCCA
>JADFYA010000473.1 GCA_015233285.1 Deltaproteobacteria bacterium
TTCAGGCCGAGCGGTTTAAGGTAAAGTTGGAGCGGGTCGGGTTCAATTTGTATCGAGACACCCTTTCCGGGCTGTATATTAAGACGCGTTTTTGTTTTGAAGTCTCCGTGGGTGAGCCGGCGATACTCCAATATGACCGTCCCTACGGCAATAACAAGCTGCTTTTTGTAAACCGGACCACCTGTGACGTCGAAAAGGTAATACAGCTTAAAGATAAATAACCCCTTTGCACCACCGTTTACCGTTCTTCCAAGACCTGACGAATTAGTTTGGCCAGGTGCGTCATATCCATTGGTTTCAACAGAAATCCTCTCACCCCTAGGTCCCTGGCCCGCTCTTCATTGACCATGTCTTTCAAGATTGACGTAATTTCAACTCACCCCTAGGTCCCTGGCCCGCTCTTCATTGACCATGTCTTTCAAGATTGACGTAATTTCAACTGGTTTCTTCCCGGCCTTGAGTATCTCTTCTAAAAAATCCGAGGTTGCTTTACCGGACTTAACGTCATCCAAGGCCAGTTTGGTATATCCGAAGATGGGCCCGAGAATATTATTGAAATCGTGGGCGATCCCTCCGGCCAGCGTATTGAGATGCCGCCGGGATCATCAGTCGGCCGCCGGGGATAGTCCCTTTTCAAAATTATTTTTTGAATTATCTTGGCCGGTTATTATGATTTCTCTGATGTCATCATAATTTTTTCTTAGAACATTAACAACATGCCCATCTATCAAGCCATTATCACACATATTTTCCATGACCGACAGAACCTCAAGTTTTTTCATTCTCTTTCTATAGGGCCGATCTTCCGTCAGAGCGATGAAGATATCGGCGATCGCGACTATCCTGGATCCGAGGTCGATCCGCCCGGCATCCAGATGGAAAGGATAACCGGACCCATCCAGCTTCTCATGATGAAATCCGGCCCATTCAGCGATCTGGTGACTAAAGCCGCACCGTTTCAGGACCGAATATGTATGGTAGGGATGTTGACGGATAATTGCGAATTCGGATTTATTGAGCCTGTCCGGCTTGTCAAGAATTCGGTTCGGGACGGCCATTTTGCCGAGATCATGTAGATTTCCTGAAATTCTGATTAATTCCACCTCCGGCTCGGAATAGCCCAAGTATCCGGCCATGGCCGAGGCGGCAGCAGAGACACCGCTGGAATGGGACGCGGTAAACGGTGATCTAAAGTCGATAATATCCCGGACCAGTTCGGAAATTGATAGGAATGACGATTGATAAATCAATAAGTTGTCAAATGGAACCACTTCAGAAATGATGGTCGCCAGTTTGGGTGAGGTCAAGGTCAGCCAAAATTCTTCGCGTGAGGCAATTGATCTAAATACATCGATCAGTTCCGGACAAATTTCAGTCTCGGATAAAGACTCTATATCGGAAATAATCTCCTCATCTTGGTGCAAAATATATTTTTTCCGGTTAATTGCTCTTTCGACGGTATCTGAGACAAAAAGGACTTGCGATTGGAGAGCCGGCCCGGCCTCATGAGATTGGGCCAAATCCGGCCATTTGGTGTGATGGTGTCTGACTATTCTTGAGGCATGTTCAAATATCGGAACTCGTTTGAGAACATTTTCCCCATAAATGCAATGTGATTCAAGGTTGCCCTCATACGTTGATTCATGAAGACCTAACTTTTCCTCAGGAGATAACGCCCCGATGTCATGTAGCAGGGCCGCGATGAAAATCTGTTCGATCACCGATGAGGGGAATTGAGCAGCTTCCGCCAGTTTCCAGGCAATGAACGCCGTCCGGAGTTGGTGGCTGCTAAGGGCCGGGCCGGCTAAATCTAACGCATCGGAAAGTGATAAAAGAAAGTCTATGATTTTCACCGAAGGCTCTTGGTACATACCCCCCCCAGGCAACATCCGGACCGAATCCCGGACGAACGCCATGATTCTTTTGAGCTAGTGTCATAAGGCGGAATTTTGACCGGAACCGGTCATTTGCAATTACCTATAGCCGTTTTGGCCAACCGGTCACATTGCTCGTTTTCCGTGTGACCGGCGTGTCCTCGGACCCATTCCCAGGTAACCTGATGTTCCTTAACCAGTTTGACAAGTTTCTCCCACAGATCCCGGTTGAGCACGTCTTTCTGAGTGCCTCCTTTGGTTCCGCTGGTTTTCCAGCCTTTCTTTTGCCAGTTCCAGACCCAGGTGGTAATTCCTTGAATCAAATACTTAGAATCGGAGTAGAGCGTGACGCGGCAGGGGCGTTTCAGAGCCTCCAGGGCGCTCACAGCGGCGGTCATTTCCATTCGGTTATTTGTAGTTAACGGTTCACACCCGGAAAGTTCCTTGGAATGATGCTTAAAACTGAGCACCGCGGCCCATCCCCCGGGGCCGGGATTGTTCTGACACGCCCCGTCGGTGTAAATGGTCACTTCCGGCCAATCCGGCCCCGGTTCATCCTGAATCCCATTCATTTGCAAAAACCCTACCGTCGTCTAAGCACTATTGAAAATACAGCCCGTCCCCGGCCACCGGCCAGGGTGT
>JADFYA010000474.1 GCA_015233285.1 Deltaproteobacteria bacterium
TCAAAAAGGGAGATCAGATTATTTTACTGACGGCCAAGATTTTGGACTGGGCCGGCAAACGGCATGGGCATCGGGATGATTTCCTGGCCCATATCGGGGGCGACGACTTTGTCCTGATTACTTCACCGGATTCAGCCGAACGAATCTGTCTGGGCATAGTGCGTCTCTTTAAACGATTGTCAAGTGGCTGTTATAATGCCAGTGACCAGGAACGAGGCTGGATCAGGGCAAAAGGACGGGACGGACAGTATCGGGAGTTCCCCCTGGTTTCAATTTCCCTGGCTATTGTTGACTGCTGTGGCAAATGCACCCTGGTCGATATCGGCGAACGGTCTGCCGAAGTGAAGAAATACGCCAAAAGTAAGCCTGGAAACTGTTTTGTCCGGGATAGACGAGCCCCTTTAGGGACCAAAGAAACATCAACTTCCGGTGTAAACAAAGCCGGGTTGGAGGCTCTCAAGAATCTTTAAATTGGCTTCGAGAAGACCGACATCACCGCAGAAGGAATAATAATTCACGGGATAACCAGGAGATTATATGGCAAAATTAGGTATCGTTAATGCGGAGGAAGACAGCCGAGACAGGTACCTTGACGAACTAACCGAAGAAGGACGCTTCGTCGCGGCTCTTCCCTCAGGTCTGTACTTGCGAGAGTCTTTGGAGTCTCTTTTGCCTGACGTGATGGCGTTGGACATCATGTTGGGGCGGGGCTGGTGTGAGTAACTTGCTGCTGTGAATTATGTAACATAATGTTTGTAACATCTTCTCGGGCGTGCGTTTTTCTTTTCTACCGAGTCCTGCCTGAATGAATTGATAACTACGGGTGGCCTCGGAGTAAATAACGGCGCCTCGGGAAGCGCCCAAAAGGACTAAATGGCTAACCGGTTGTCCGATCCGCAAGAGCTGAAGACTCTGCGGGTTCTTTTTTTTGGGGCCGGAGGAGGGCGGCTATTCATTTGACTGGAGCGCCCACCTGGAGCTTCAAAAATATCGGTCGAGAATAGGATATTGACTTTCATTTTTTCCCAGGTATAGTATGACGATTCACCGGGTTAATTATTGACCTTTTTCAGTTCCTTTCGCCGGATTTAATTTTATGGCCCATCTCAAGATAACCGACGACGCAGCCATCAGCGACACTTTGCTGGCCGGCCGGTTGGCCCTTATCTCGTTATCCGGGACGAATCAGCTCATCATTGATCAGATGAAGGCGGAGGTTCGGAATATTAATCCAGCCGGGAATGATATCATGGTCGGAATGGCCCTTCTGGATGCCGCACCGGACCAGGCGAAAAAGCTGCAGGAAGTGGTGGACTGCCGGCTTCAAAGTTAAAGCTTGATCGTTTACCCAAATGGGTCTCACCTTCCATCAACATTATCCGGAGGATAAATATTATGTCTTTTACGTCTCTCAGCTTTGAGGAAGGGAAAACACTCCATATCAGCCTTACCGGCAGGTTCGACATAACTGCCCACGGTGACTTCATTCAAACGTACAAGGATAAACTGGGCCTGGTGTCCAAAATAGTTATAGATCTGGCTGCGGTGGATTATATCGATAGTTCGGCGTTAGGCATGCTGTTGATTCTGCGGGAAAAGGCCGGAGGAGAGAAGGCCGACATCAGCCTTTTAAATTGCAGCCCTGATATCAGAAGAAGCATCCAACACGTCCATTTCGATAAGATGTTTCGTCTGGGCTAGCTTCTTCAACCCATGATCCGTAATTTGGCGAGGGACAATGGACAACATTTTTTAGATATGGCGATTGCTGAAGTCAAGGCTTAACCTGTTTTAATCGCTCCCCTAATTCTAAAGACGCACGCTGAGGCAGGTAGCAGTCCGATCAGGCATGCCTCTAACCCAGTCATCTTTCAGCTCCGGCCTTGTCGGCACTGAATGGCCTGGCTCCGCCCTGGAGCGGATTCAAACCGGAAGGAAGTAGACCGCCGCCGCCGGCCTTATTTCTTTACCAATTGATCCAGTTCTTGATAAAAATGGTCTACTGAAGCCGCTGTGACCGCCTTCAGGATCAACTGCTTGAGGATGGCCGGATCATCCAGTCTGTTAATCCGGGTCTTGGTTTTAGCCGGGATAGTCCCAAAATGCGCTTCCAGGACATTCATCAGATTTTCGCGAGAGGTGTTTAACACGCCCTGCTTAATTCCTTCTTTTCGGCCTTCTTCCCGGCCCTCTTCCCGGCCCTCTCGTTTGAATAATTCATAAGCTGCTGATTCGATCATAATGTCCCTCCTTCTGTCATGGAGAATCAAGGGAAGCTCCTTAGATACCAACCTGGACAGGATGGCCATAATGCTGAGCAATTCTCCTTTATCCGTCGATGGCAATGGGCTGTTATAGAGTAACCGGTCGGCCTGGTCAAGAGATTCCACTCCATAGGGTTCTCTCTAATTATCGCCTTTTTGCTTGCCATTGTCAATGGCCCCGCAATGTCATTGACTTAAGCGTTCGAACAATCGTGCCAACTTTTTTAAAATAGACCATT
>JADFYA010000475.1 GCA_015233285.1 Deltaproteobacteria bacterium
CTTACCCCCGAGCAGATCCGCCGAATCATCTCCAACCATGGGGAGGTCATGCGGCGGTTCGGGTATTTGTCCTCGGATGGAGAAATAATTTGAGGCACTCAACCGATTCGTCTGTTTTTGATGGCAGGAAACAAGAGGATCAGGAGGAAAAGCTGCATGAATGGGAAAGTTGACCTTTCGACTGTAGTGGTTCAGTCCGAGGGGATTTTAGCCACCGATATCGAAGGTGAGGTGGTAATGATGAGCATCGAGCACGGAACCTATTCCGGGTTGGACGTCATTGGCAGTGAAATATGGGGGTTGTTGGAAAGCCCTCGTCGGGTCTCGGAAATCTGCGGCATCATGAGAGGGCGCTACAATGTGGAACAAAAACAATGTGAGGAGGATATCCTGACTTATCTCAATGATCTGGCCTCGGATAACACGATCACGGTAATCAATGCCGCCGGGTAATTCTTTCAAACACTCCGGGACGGATCAACGCCGGTCTCCTGAGCTGCGAAGAGACCATCAAAGAGCACCTGTTACTGGTTATCCTTGTCCTTGTCTTTCTTCTTATCTTTGCTTTTGAAGTCGAAATCGTAACCCCACAAGACATCCACACCGGCGGTCTTTTCGTTGCCTACTTGGGTCTCCACGCTCAGGTGGCGGTTGATTTCATAAGTCACTTCAACCTGGTGAAGCTGATCGGCCTGGAACCCCTGGCGGTAGGTGACAAAAACATCCGGAGCCACATATTTGCCTACAGCCACTGAGCCTTTGCTGATGTCTCCACCCCCCGCATCAATGGAAAATCTGTCAACCTTGAAAGAACCCGCTAAAAGCTCCTTCAATTCCGACGCGGCCAGTTGGCCGGTCAGGCTCAAAGCGGCTTTGTCGGCACTAAAGGCTTGTTGATCTTTTAGAGAACTGGCCGGGGCCCCATAAACCAGGTAAGAAATAATATCCGTTCGATCCATTTGAGGAGAGCTGTCGAAAGACAATAACATTTTTGTGGCTGTGCCGCTGATTTTGGCAATGATGTCCACAGCACTGATTCGAGTGACGGCCTGGATATTAAGATTTGGGACCGGTTCAGGGAGTCCGATAAAAGCCACCTCCCCTTCGGTAATCTTAAAATCTTTTCCCTGGAACACGTATGAGCCCCGGACGGTCCGGAGGGTTCCCAACAAAATAAAAGGTTTTCCCGGATCCTTGGTAATGGCTACCTGACCGGCGATCTCTGCGTCCAACCCCTGCCCTTTAACCCAGGCATTCTTGGGAATGATCACATTCACATTGGCCACCATCGGGTCCAGCCAGGTCAGGGTGGAAGATTCACCTTCCTGATAGGTGATCAGGCCGTTCCGGTTGGTCTGATTGCCCACCACCTGAATCTCCGACGGACCGGTATCCGTCAGCCGGTCACGATTGAGTTGTCCTTCAGATGTAGTCAAACGGCCCGACAATTTGGGGGCGGCAAAGTCTCCTGATAAGGTCAGGTCAGGTTGCATCCGGGCAGATATGGCTTTGTGATACGGAATGTAAAAGTTCTTCCCGGTCAGCTTCCCTTCCAATCCGGCCAACTTCCAGCCGTTCAATTTGGCCTGTCCGGTCAATTCCAGAGTGCCCTCCTTATCCCCCTGGAGCAGCACCCGGTTAATGACGATCTTGTCTGACGAAAAGCCGAGATCAGCCGATAATCCTTTGTAGGCCAGGCCCAGGCTTCGGAGATTGAGAAAACCGTTTTTGAGAGTCAGCCCTCCGGCCAGTTGGGGCGCAGTCAATTCACCGGTCGCCTTAGCCGTGGCGTCCAGCACGCCGTCAAACTCGACACCCGGTTTCTTGGGAATAGGCAGATCCGACAACTTCAAGCCCCTTGTCTTCAAGTCCACGTCCATGTCTCCAGGGATAAACTCAAAGGGAACCAGAGACAGGTTCATCCCGGCTCGGCCGGTCAAGTCCAGGATGCTCTTGTCCTTCGACCTCAAGCCGGCGGTGATGGTCGCTTTTTTTTCGGCGTAACCGACGGCTGCTTCCAAATCGGAGAAGGACAGATTATACCCGGTGACATGCCTGACGGTCATTTTACCGGAGACGACCGGGTCGCGGAGTGTTCCAGACAGAGTCAACGCCGCGGTGACCCGGCCACCTACCGGCGTCTTACTCGGGAACAACCAGGCCCATTGGCGCATATCCACATCATCAACGGCGATGTTCACGGTCTGCCGGCCGCCTCCATGAGTGAATTTGAATGGGAGCAATGATAAAGACACTGCGGTTTGGCCGGTCAGATCCAGCATTTTCTTCCCTTGCTGGGTCACCGTGGCGCTGACCTCCGCCGTGCTCCCGGCATAGCTCACCCTGGTCTCCAGGTCCGAAACAGGTAAGTTGTAGCCCGAGCCGTTTTTGACCGTAAGCCGGCCCTTGAGCACAGGATCCCGGGGCGTTCCGGAAAAGCCGACCTGCCCGGACACCAGGCCGTTGATCTGGGCTTTAGCCGGAAAGAACCCGGACC
>JADFYA010000476.1 GCA_015233285.1 Deltaproteobacteria bacterium
GCATGGCGCCCAGCTCCGCCTCTTGATTTTTAACGACATTGTCGATTTCTTTTTGCTGCTGGCTCCGATCCCGGTGATGGCCGGTCCGAATTATGTCATTGACGATTTTGAGGTGTCGGTTAAGACTGGGACAGGCGCCGATGCCAAAATTGTTGGTTACCTTAAATCCTATCAAGAGGTCGAGGTATTAGAGGAAGATGGAAATTGGGCCAAGGTAAAGTATGGACCTAGAGAAGAGCAACAAGGCTGGATCCTAAAAAAGTTTCTGAGCTCCGACCTGCCTAAGATCTATCGCTACAAAAGCGTTAAAGACCGAAACACTAATTTGGCCAACGAAGTAAATACCCTGAAACAGGAAAACGCTAAATTAACTGATGAGATATCTAAGGCTGAAAAAAATATCCAGGACCAGAGAAAAGAATTGGAGACCTTGAACCAAGGCATCCAAAAAATGGAACAGGTAAGATCAAGCTACGCCAAGTTAAGTCGGCAACAAAAAGAAATCGACAATGTCGTTAAAAATCAAGAGGCGGAGCTGGGCGCCATGCTTAATCGAAAGGAAAAGATAGATCTCGATAACCAAATCCATTGGCTGGTTTCCGTCGGTGGGGTGGCCCTGGCCGGCGCCCTGCTGGGTTTGGTTTTGTTTCGCAGGAAAGGCCGGGGCGGTGGTCTGTATTGATTGGTCTTGGTCGTGAATTGTCTTTCGGTTAAGTCAATGTCATTGATCAGTAACCGGCCGACGCGCTAGGCGATTAAGGTAGAGAATATGAATTGGGAAACAAGGTATGCGGATAAAGTATCCACGGCAGAGAATGCTTTAAGAAAGATCAAGAACGGGGATAACTTATTTATTCATACCGGGTGCGCGGAACCTCAGACCCTGACCGGCTATTTGGAAAGAATCGGCCGCGATCTGGTAGATACCTGTGTCTATCATGTCGCCAACTTAGGGGATTCACCATATGCCCGAAAAGAATATGTGGAGTGCCTCCGGTTAAAAACTTTCTTTATCGGGCCCCAGGCTCGGGAGGCGGTGGCGGAAGGACGGGCTGACTACATCCCGGTCCGGTCATCAGATGTCCCGGCCCTGTTTAAACAAGGCATTATTCGACTCGACATGGCCCTGATTCAGGTTTCGCCACCGGACCACCATGGATTCTGTTCTCTGGGCATTTCAGTGGACGTATCTAAAGCGGCGGCAGAAAGCGCCAAGATCATTGTGGCCGAAGTGAATCCCAATATGCCGCGGACTCTGGGAGACAGCTTCCTCCACGTGGATCAGATCGATTTCCTGGTCAAGGGCAATGACCCCCTGATTACCGTGGTGACCAAGGAACCAGATATCATTACCCAGCGGATTGGGCGTCATCTGAGCCAGTTGGTTAGAGATGGAGACACCATTGAAGTCGGCTACGGGACGGTGCCCAATGCGGCCCTGGCCTTTCTCCGGGACAAGAAAGACCTGGGGATTCATACCGAGTTCTTCACCACCGGCATTGCCGAGCTGGCTGAGGCCGGGGTGATCACCAACCGGAAGAAGACCCTACACCCAGGCAAAATGGTGGCTTGTATGTGCATGGGCGATGAATGGCTCTACAAGTTTGTGGACAATAACCCCATGCTGGAATTCCTCCCCTCCGACTATGTCTGCGACCCCCATGTGATCAGCCTGAATGATAACATGGTGGCCATCAATTCTGCCTTGCAAGTCGACCTCACCGGCCAGGTGTGCGTTGACTCCATTGGTCACAAATTTTTTTCCGGTGTCGGCGGCACACTGGACTTCACCGATGGCGGCAGCAAGTCAAAAAACGGGCGGGCCATTATCGCCCTGCCGTCCACGGCCAAAAACGGGACCGTATCCAGGATCGTGCCCAAGCTGAAGGAAGGGAGCGGGGTGGCCGTGCCGCGCAGTGATATCCATTACGTGGTTACCGAATACGGCACAGCTTACTTATTCGGCCGGACCATCTTTGAGCGCTCGCTCCAGTTGATAAATATTGCCCATCCGCGTTTTAGGCAGCGATTAATGCTCGCAGCCAAGAAGCAGCATTATATTTTTGCAGATCAACTTCCCCCTTCTTCAGTCGATAATTATCCAGAGCAGTTGGAAATCATTCGGAGTTTTAAGAATGGGGTGCCCGTCTTTTTTCGACCGATTAAACCGGTGGATGAAACCATGCTTCGAGACCTTTTTTACACCATGTCTGACGAAGCCATCTATCTGCGGTACTTCCACGTGGTCAGGGAAGCCCCCCACAGCCGGATGCAACAACTGGTCAACATTGATTATCACCAGGAAATGACGATTGTCGGGATTACTGAATACCGGGGTTATCCGGAGATCATCGCCGTAGCCTTGTATCACCTCGACCTCGAGTCCAATGCGGCCGAGGTGTCATTTGCCATTCACGACACCTGGCATGGATTCGGGATAGGCACCTTTCTGCTGAAATACCTGGCCACCATTGCTAA
>JADFYA010000477.1 GCA_015233285.1 Deltaproteobacteria bacterium
TTGGCCGGCCGATTTGAATGCGTCCTCGGCCGACGCCTCGATACCGGATTCGCCGAGCCGCTCCAAGAGCTTGTGTAATCGTTCATCTTTTTCGCCATTGGTGTCATACCATTCCAATATCTTGTTGATTAAGGGGATGACGTTCTCGGAAGCAATGCCGCCGGTTAGCTTTAGAGCGCGGAGGTGGACGGAACTGGCTACACCTCCGACAAAAATGTCGTACAATCCATTGTTCCCGATCAAACCAATGTCAACGCAAAATGCCTCAGAACAGTTTCTCAGACAATCCGAGACCGCAACTTTGATGTCCCACTTAACCTGACGGCCAAAGAGGGCCTGATCTATGGCTAAGGCCAAGCCAAGCCCGTCCGTGTTCTGAGAAAACCGGCAAAGAGCTCCACAACAGCCTCGAATGTTGCGGATACCCCGATGGAGTACCCCAATCCGCAGGCCGACGGAGGCTAGTTCCCGGCTGACCTTGTCGATCTGGTCCGGTTTTAGCAGTAAGATCACTCGTTGGGCGTGGGTAAGTTTGGCCAATCCGGCACCCTGTCTGGTCAATTCGGTGATTTTGGCTAGCTGGTCTGTGTTCAGGACCCCGGCCGGGATCAATATGATTCATCTGATTAATTCGCTAACATATAGAAAAAGTGTCAATTTTTCCGGATATGATGAAATAATGCTTTCAGATCTTGACGAAGATTGGATAGTGCTTATCTATTAACTAAATTGATTCATAACAGATGGACATAGGACTACAAAGTGAAGCACTGAGTTATCCGCTGTCTATATATATTACTGTGTTAACAATAAATTATAAAATGAGTTATTGGTTTGATGAGTATTTATTTTGCTCAAAATAGATCTACCACCCTTGACGGAAACAAAAAAATGGTTAACATATTGTTAACAAAATTCGTAACAGGAACGGATTAAGGACTTACAACGTGTGTTTAGATTGAACAGGAGGAATTCACTATGGCTATCTTAAAATGGACACATCGGCCATTCGGGGTAGATCTGGCGGATGACTTTATTCGCCTGCAACGGGAAATGAATCGACTACTCTCGGCTGCGGGGGGCCGTCCAGGCGTTAATCTAGTCAGAACAAGTGGGGTATATCCAGCTTTAAACCTGTCTGAAGATGCTGAAAATCTGTACCTTCGGGCGGAACTGCCGGGTATCGAGCCAGAGCAGATAGACTTGTCAATAGAGGGAGATAGTCTGACTATCCGGGGACAGCGAACTATTTCAGAGGCGGACAAAAAAGTCAATTACCATCGCCGGGAAAGAGAATCAGGTTACTTTCGCAGGGTGTTGACTTTGCCCTCGCCCATCGACCATACCAAAGTGGCCGCAGCCGCCAAGAACGGCGTTTTGACCATTACCCTGCCTAAAGCTGAGGCAGCTAAACCCAGACAAATCAAGGTGGCGGCAGCCTGATTCGGAGGGAGGTGTAACTATGAGCGAGAAAGAAATTCAAGTAAAGGATAAAATGGAGCTGACCGAGCAAGAGGAACACACCCAGCCCGGACCGGTATTTGTCCCGGACGTGGATATATATGAAGACCAAAGCGCCCTGACACTGGTGGCAGATATGCCGGGGGTGGATGGGGACCATATCGAGATCGATACCAAAGACAATCATTTGATTATTGTTGGACATATCACCCCGGCGGCCGGGGAAGGTGAGCATGTCTTGCTGAAGGAGTACAATGAAGGCCGTTTCCACCGAAAATTTGTCCTGGCGGACATTATTGACCAGGAGAAGATCTCAGCGACCATGAAGAACGGGGTGCTGACGCTTGTCTTGCCCAAAATTGAACGCGCCAAACCGCGCAAGATCGCGGTAACAATAGGCTAGAGTTTGGGCGCATCGACTGGTCCCGACCGGTCGCGCTTATCAAAATTGACCACAACTGAATTCAGTTGCATATGGAAACGCCAAGGTTGCTGATGACAAAATAAGCCCTTGGCGTTTTTCGCGTTTTAGGGTATCATAAAGAATCAAGTTGTCCCCCGGCCTGAGGAGTTTGTTTAATATTGGAGGAAGTATGACTGAGCCGGTTCAAACGAGAGAGAGCATCGTCCGCGCCATGAAAGCCCACCGAGACCGGATCAGAGCCTTTGGAATAAGAAAGATCGGCCTGTTTGGCTCCTTTGTGCGCGAAAAACAAAATGCGGAGAGTGACGTCGATCTATTGGTAGAATTTGAGCCTGGCCAGAAGACTTTTAATAATTTTATGGACTTGGGTTTCTTTCTGGAAGACTTGTTCAACCGGCGGATGGAACTGCTGACGACGGAGTCGCTCAGTCCTTACATCGGGCCACGGATATTAAAAGAGGTAGAATATGTCGCCTTCGACTCAATGTCATTGACTTAAGGGTAGGGTCATCGGATCCTATTCTAATAAATGGTTAATTCCGATGAAGCCCTGAAAGGGCGCTCTAGGTTAGCCCAGGGCAACGCCCT
>JADFYA010000478.1:0-438 GCA_015233285.1 Deltaproteobacteria bacterium
GGATTGTACATTGGAAAACTCCCATTGTCGGACACTTAAGAAATGAGCCCCCCTCCACCCGTGTGATGTTAGAAGTGGTTATCGGCCCTGAAAATGTTTAGAGATGTTAATAGATCGGGGTGCCTGCAGGACTGAGACAAGATGCAGGCGGTCTGACTTCTACTTATAACTGCAAGGCAATCCTGGTTGCATGGCATAATTCTAGGCGGTGGCGGCATAACCGCAGTATTGCGGTTGTCCATTTCGGGCACTGATGGTCAGGCATTTTTTGATCACCTCCACGACATCTTGAAGATCGCCATCTGCATAAGTCATGTAGCGCGGATACAAAGCATGACCCACCGCCACAGTATTCTCTTCTTTGTCAGGGAGAATAAGGATCATTTTGACATCCAGGAGAAGATCACGAATAAGCAATAACCCCAACAAATCCTCCTT
>JADFYA010000478.1:514-2460 GCA_015233285.1 Deltaproteobacteria bacterium
GTGCGACAAATGTCGAGGTCTGACTTAGGAACCAGAGCTTCAATCTCTGACCGGAGCCGTCCCGCAAGACCATCATCAGTTTTGGCGTAGAATAGCAGATTCATATTCGATCCTCATTTCAACCGGTATGCTTGAGCTTAATAACAGGAGCCGGGTGGCACTTCGACCAGATAGTTTTTGATGTGTTGAGTTAAGTGCTGTGATTCACATGTGGTCAAGCAGATCCGATTACCTGTTTCTTTATCAACAAACATGCCAACTATCCGGGTGGCCGGGCCGGAAAATATTAGTTGAATTATGCCGGAAGGATGGAGATGGGTGCCTGGCGAAATCAGACGAGGGCGGGTCGAACCGTTATACGGGGTGCGGGACTCAGGATTGAAAACGGGGATGACGTTTTGTTTGTTTGAGGCTACGGCGTAAGCTGCATATTGCTTAAATTTTAATTTGTTAGGCAAACTGGAGGGCGTCCGGAGAGAGAAATGAAGGCTTCCCGAGGCAGTCCTGAAAGAAAGAATGATTCTTTAAAAGAGGAAAAGGGAGTCACTGCCGGAGATTAATAGAGATTTTAATTTGGCTGAAAACAAGCCTGACCAGAAATGTATCCGCAGATTTCGCAGATGAACGCAGATGGAAAAGACCCACAGACCTATTTGGGCCCGAATCTGCGCGAATCGGCCCAATCTGCGGATTTAATTATGGCCTTGATGGCTAATAGCGTAGCATACTCGTCGAACTCAGGTTATCATACGAATAAAGGTGAATCGTTTTCTTTATCAAGGCTGGTAGTAGGGGATATCGTATTTTTTCAGCAGGACGTACAAACGGGATCTGGAAATAGCGCATATTTTAGCGGCCTTATCCGTATCCCTGGCGGCAGCCTGCATCACGTCTTGAAAATATTGCTTTTCGAAGGCGGCCCGGGCCTCCCGTAAAGGAGGTAAGTTTTCCTTATCATAGGTCTCTTTACGCGTATGATCTGGGGATAGTCTATCTAATTTGCTGATATTTTCCGGAGAATCCTTTTGGAGGGCGACGCGGGCGGCCTCAATTCGGATATTTATAGGTAAATGGTTTGGAAATAAAGAAATATCCCCTTTAGCCGCGATAATGGCCGTTTCCAAAGTATTGATCAATTCCCGCACGTTTCCCGGCCAATTGTAAGCCGCCAGGGTCTCCAGGAAGTCCGGCGGCGTGGATTTAACTGGAATGCCGAATCGCTCGCACAACTTGGGGACATAGTGTAAGACCATTTCTTTGATATCGACGACCCTGTTTCTTAATGGCGGTAGAGTAATCACAAAAGATTTCAGGCGGTACAACAGGTCTTGCCGGAATTTTCCTTCTTGGACCATCTGATCCAGATCACGGTTGGTGGCGGCCAGCAATCTGAAGTCGCTCTTGATTTCTCTATTCAGGCCCAGAGGCCGAAAATGTCGTTCTTGAAGAACGCGGAGGAACGATTTCTGAATGGATAACGGAAGCTCACCAACCTCATCTAAAAACAAGGTGCCGCCGTCAGCTTCCTTGATCAGCCCCATTTGGGCCCTATCAGCTCCGGTGTACGCGCCCTTTTCGTGCCCGAACAGGATGCCTTCGACCAAAGACTCAGGAAGCGCGGCGCAATCCACCACGACGAAGTTTTTGCCTGCGCGGGGACTGTTGTCGTGAATGGCGTGGGCGACAACTTCCTTGCCGGAGCCGGTCTCGCCGGCGATCAGGACCGCAGTATCACTTGATGCCGCCTGAGCTACCTGTTCAAAACAGGCTTGCATTTGCATACTGGTTCCGATTATACTATGATTTTTTAATAATGACAACGGCTTAGATGATGTTTTTTCCTTTCGGTAGTCCAGCGCTCTAGTCAGAGGCAAGACAATATTATTTTGATGTGGCTAAGGGAGACCTTGGTTCCATTACTGACGCGGCCTTCAATAACGAACAGG
>JADFYA010000479.1 GCA_015233285.1 Deltaproteobacteria bacterium
AACCTTCCCGGTGTTGTCAAGACAAAATATGCTTCTACCTGATCTTGACCGGCAAGTTCTCTCTTGTTCAGATCAAACCGGGGGGACATAATTAGGCTCGATGACGTAATTTGTGGTTTATCTCTTCCCAAATTTATGTTACGAAGATGAAACATTCCGAACCTGTTGCCCTGACGCGGCCTGGCCGTCAGCCGGAAATCAGGGCTTATACTCGAGCGTAGTGAGATGCAAAACCCGGCAAGGAGAACACATGTTAATCCTTAATAGATTTGGTCTTAAAGTCAGAATCATCATCCCCATGGTCATCACCATTATTGCGTTCATGGCCTTGTCGTCGTTTATGTCCTACCGCCTGGCCTCCAAGACCATTGAGCAGTCCCTGTTAAAACAGTTGACCCTACTTACGGGCAATATCCACTCTCAGTTGGACACCTGGCTGGCGGGCCGAAAAAATGCCGTGGCCACCTGGGCTCAAGATGAGGCCATCCAGAGCGCCCTGGACGGCTCTGGTCAAGTTGGGCCGGTGGAGGAAAAGCTAGCCGCCATATTGTCTAATTACAAGACACTGGAAAACATCGTTATCGTTGACCGCACCGGCTTAACCAGGGCTGCCGCCACTAATTCGGCCAAGCTCAAAGGTAAACTCCAGGTGGCTGACCGGGAATACTTCAAGGAGGCGCTGAACGGAAAGACTGTTTTCAGTGACATCATCATCAGCCGCGACTCAGGTAATCCTGTTTTTGTGGCCGCCGGCCCGATGCGGGGCAAAGACGGAATTCGCGGCGTCTTGATTACCATAATTAGCCTATCATATTTCAATGACCTGTTTATAAACCCCATCAAAGTGGGCCAAACCGGCCACGCCTTCATCTTCAACAAAGCCGGATTTGTCATTGCCCATCCGGACAAAAATCAGATTCTCAAGCTAAACCTGTCCCAATATGACTTCGGCCGGGACATCATGAGTCGGCCTGAAGGCGTTCTCAAGCACGCCTGGCAGGGCCAAGAGATGATTACAGCCTTCAAAGAATACAACCAGCTAGGGTGGAAGATTTGCGTCGGCGTGCCTCTCTCCGAGCTTCTGGGCGTGGTGGTTGAAGGGGCCTATATCAACGGTCTCATCACCCTGGCCGCGATCATTTGTTCCGTGGTTATTATGATCGTCCTAGTCAATTTCGTCATCATCAAGCCGATTAAAAAATCCATTGCCATGCTTCAAGATATCGCCCAGGGCCGGGGTGACCTGACCAGGCAGCTCGACTTACCGAAAATAAATTGTTCTGAAATCCGCAAGTGCCAGAAGGCCGACTGTCCCTCCTTCGGGAAAGTCACCAACTGCTGGACGGAATCCGGGTCCATGGCTCTTGAGGTCAAATGCCCCCGCATCCTTAAGGGATTGATAAAAGATTGCACTGAATGCCGGGAAGTCTACGGCCGGGCCGTGGTTACCGAACTGGACCAGCTTTCGGCCTGGTTCAATTGCTTTGTCCTTAGGATCCGGCAAATGGTCAGAGACATCGTCGCCCGGATCGACCAGCTTAAAGCCTCATCGGGAGGATTGATCACCATTTCCGAAGAGATGAGCCAGAGCGCCAATGAGATGTCCCGCCAGTCCGATGCCGTCGCCTCCGGGTCCGAAGACATGCAGTCTCAGATGACGACCATGGCCGCGTCGGCCGAAGATGTTTCCACCAACATGAGGGCGGTAGCCACGGCCGTAGAGGAACTCAGCGCCTCCATCACCGAAGTCTCCACCAACACCCAGCGCGCCGCCGCAGAAACCCGCGATACCGCCGCCCTGGCCGATGACACGGGCCGCATCATGGACGCGCTCAACAAAAGCTCCAATGAAATAAACTCCATCACCCAGGCCATCGTTGACATCGCCGAGCAGACCAAGCTCCTGGCTCTAAATGCCACCATTGAGGCCGCCCGCGCCGGTGAAGCCGGAAAAGGTTTTGCCGTGGTGGCCGGTGAAGTCAAGGAATTGGCCAAACAAACGACTGACTCGACCGAGAGTATCCGAAGCATGATTACCCAGATCCAAGGCAATTCGGCCAAAGCGGTCGCAGCTATAAACAATATCATCAACCGCATTAAGGGAATCACCGACATTACCAACACCATCTCCACTGCGGTGGAACAGCAGTCCGCGGTCACAAATGAAATCGCCATGAGCACCACTCAAGCGGCCGACCTGTCGGCTACAGCTTCAAAAAATGTATCCCAGGGCGCCCAGATTTCGCAGAACATCGGCCAGAGCATTTCCCAAGTCTCCTCTGCCGCGGCTGTAACCCTGCAAACAGCAGTCAGGACAAAGGAATCAGCCGGAGAGCTGTCCCGGATCGCCGCGGAGTTGAGCGACATGGTCAGCCGGTTCAAAATATAAGACGGTCTTTTTACACTAACTCAAACCCGATCTCTACTTTTATGGATCAATTATCACTTTTCAAAG
>JADFYA010000047.1 GCA_015233285.1 Deltaproteobacteria bacterium
CGTCCTGTCCGGGGTGCGACCTTAACCGGAAACGGACCGAAAGTAATGCTGGACATTGACCTGGTGGGCCGCGATCTGGGTTTTTCTCTGGGCACCTGCGGTAAAGACGGCCAGGGAGTTCCAGTGGCTGACGCCCAACCGACGATCAGGATCAGGCAACTGGTGGTGGGCGGTGAGATCCGTTAGGACGGAATGTTCGGGCGCAGGCAAAAGGTGTCTGATTTCGGTGGCCAATACATAATCCTAAAGAAAGAAGAAGATTTTCCATAGTTATATTTTGTTTGACAATCTTTTGTTGGATTATATAAAATGAAGAGAGAGGTCATCAAATCAACGCCTCAAATTGTTCATATATATTTGCCTCGTTTGACCACGGAGGACCACCATGAAATGCCCTAAATGTGGCTTCATCAGCTTTGACTATAATGAGAATTGCCCTCATTGCCAGCGGGAGTTAGCGTCCGTTGGCGCCGCGTGGACGTTGTCCGTGATGAAGTCTCAGACGCCTTTCTTGTTGGGCGCCTTGCTTGATGAGAGTTCGGGAGGGCTCCTTGCCGGTCCGCCCGATGAGTCGGATGATCAGTCAGATGAGGAAACGGATGGCCAGTTACTGCCTTTCGACGAGCAGGATACGGACATATCCCGGGATCATGAGGAAGACGATAATGATCTGAGCCTGACCATGGACCCGGATGACGATCTGGATGAGCCGGGGATCTCCTTCTCCGAAGATGAGGGCCCGCAGGAGTTCACCGAAGAAGTAAACCTGGGTCTGGACCTGGATAAACCCGGACAAACGAACAGTGGAGAGGAACTTTCCCTTTTCATGGAAGATGAAGGAGAAGATGAGATGGCCTTGGAAGATGATTTGTCCGTTGCGGATGATATTGATGAAGTCGGCCCAAAGCTGGCCCGTCGCAAGTCAGTGGAAGAAACCCTGATGTTTACCCCAGGATCAGCCCCGAAGATCACCGTCACCCCCTCATCTGGGGCCGAAGAATTGGATTTTGATCTAAACGATGACCTGGATTTCGGTCTGGAACCCGAAGACGGCTCTGATCTCCAGAAAGCGAAGCCGGCCACCAGCCGCAAAGTCAAGGCCAAGACCACCTCGCCCATCGCCGTGACTCACAAATCAGCCGCTTCCTCGACCGGGTTGGGCGATCTGGAGTTAGAGATAGAAGGGGATTTAAGCCAGCTAGATGATTTGGACCTTGACTTTGAAGAAGACAAGAAATAAATCCACCGGTTACCCGATGGCTTGATTCCAAGATTTGAGAAAAAGTACAACGCAGAGGACCTGGAGAACAAGAAAAAGATATAGATTTCCTAATAGGATATGTTGAGCCATTGTGGCCTTGACCAGCCTGGGTAGATTTTGGTAGATTAAAATATTAAATGGCTGAGAGATATCCGTGTCTTTTTTTTGCGCCGTGTCCTGTGCGTTTTGTATTTTGAGGAAACAGAGGAACCAAGCCTTGCCTAGTATCAGTGCCGGTTTGGCATGGCCTTAATTCTTTCCAGGATCGGGGGATGGGAGTAATTTAAGAATACATAAAGAGGATGGGGCGTCAGGTTGCTCAGGTGCTGAGCGGAAATCTTTTTCAGGGCAGCGGCCAAGGAATCGGCATCTCCGGTGGTATCAATGGCGAACCGGTCTGCTTCAGACTCGTTTTGTCTAGACATAATCTGGATCAGGATGGACATGATGAATTCTGCCGGGGAGAAAAGCAAGCCGAAAAAAATCAATCCCGCATAGACTGAATGGTGTTCCATGTAAAAGGCTTGGAACAGGCCGTCCCTGGTTATAAACCAAGACAGCAGAAGAAACATGATCCCGACATGGAGAATTACGACCAGCAGATTGTGGATGACATGTTTCTTTTTGTAATGACCGATCTCATGGGCCAGGACCGCCACCAGTTCGGGCACTGTGTGCTGGGTTATCAGGGTGTCGAATAGAGCTATCCGACGGTGCCGGCCAAATCCTGTGAAGAAGGCGTTGGATTTGGTGGATCTCCGTGAGCCGTCCATAATAAAAACATTTTCCAATGGGAACTTCACGGACCGGGCATAGGACATGATGGCCGACTTCAATGCCCCTTCCTCCAATGGATCAAATTTGTTGAACCATGGTAGGAGCCACGTGGGCGCGACAAAATGGACCGCCAGAATGAAAACGGTGGTCGCCATCCAGCAGTAGATCCAGCCGTGACCACCAGCGGATTCAAGAATAGATAGGACGCAGGCCAGGAGGGAGCCGCCTAACACAACGGCCAAGACAAAGCCCTTGAGGGTATCCTTAACAAAAGTGGCCGGTGTCGTTTTGTTGAATCCGAAACGTTCTTCGATCACGAAAACGGCATAGATCTGGAAAGGGAGAGTCAACAAGTTCTTAGTCCCGATCAGGATGGCCGCATAGATCAACCCGGTCATGACCGAGCCGTAACCCCACCCTCTGACCCAGATATCTAGAAAGTTAAATCCACCCGACAACCAAAATGACAGCACGACGGCCAGATCAAAGATGGAAGTAACCAGACCGAACCGGGTGTTTTCCCGGAGATACTCCTGGGCCAGGCGGTAGCGGTCCGGGTCGTAAATGCCTAGAAAGTCTGTGGGCAAGTCATCTTTCAGGTTTTTCAGGTTCAACAGATCGGCCGCCAGACTTAACAGAGTCTCAAAGAGCAGCGCAAAGAGTATGACCAGGGCATAACCATTCATGTTTCCCCTTACGGGTTTCGCGTTGCGGGTTACGTGTTGCACGTTGTGGGTCAATGTCGTTGACTTAAGGTTGGACGGTCATGCTAACTTCTTAAAAATGGCCCATTCCGAATAAGCCCCAACGGGGCGCTCTATGTTAGCCCAGGGCAGCGCCCTGGGTATGGGCCAAGACTATATAAAATGCCATGTAATAGCCACATAAAATCGCCGGCAATTCCGTACTTCAGCCGTAGCCGGATATCCCATTCAAAGGAAATGACTTTGGAGTTGGCCGACCTCCTGAGCATCTTGCTGATACGTAACCATTCGGATTTCCCAGGGCAGCTCCCTGGGGATGGGTAACAACTATACAAAATAACCTATAACGCCCTCATAAAATCCTTGGCAATTCAGCACCTCAGCCGTAGCAGGATATCCCATTCAAAGGAAATGACTTTGGAGTTGGCCGACCTCCTGAGCATCTTGCTGACACGTAACCATTCGGATTTCCCAGGGCGTTTCCTGGGCTAACCTAGAGCGCCCCGTTGGGGCTTATTCGGAATGGTCTATTTTAAAAAAGTTAGCAAGATTGTTCGCCCGCTTAAGTCAATGACATTGACACGCAACGTGCAACACGCATGTAACCCGAAGTTTGTTACCACAATGCCCGGCCTGAGGCAATAGATTAAATTAACCAAGAGGAGCCGATTAATGACCGACCATAGGAAATTTCTTACTGATATCACTGTCCGATTTCGTGATCTGGATGCGATGGGGCACGTCAACAATGCAGTGTATATAACCTACTTTGAGGAAGGGCGGAAAGCGTTTTTTCTTCAATTGTCTGATAAACCTGAGGGCCAGCAATTCAATTTTATTTTAGCCCATGTCAGTTGTGATTATCTCAGGCCGGTCACGTTGCGGGATAAGGTGGCAGTGCAAATGTGGATCAGTTATATCGGGAATAAGCGGTTTGATTTTAGGTACCGACTAATCAGTCGGGATGATGAATCCATAGTTTACGCCAGGGGGGAATCGGTCCAGGTCGGTTATGATTATCAGACCAACAATTCCATGACTCTGTCGGATGAATTCCTGAAGAATGCGGCAGTCTATGTGGAGCTTGATGAGCCGAGAAAAACCGGCTGACCGGCGGGATGAAAAATTTACATCGTCATTCTGGATGGTCCACCTCTCTGTCATTTCGAGCGAAGCGAGAAATCTTAACCCGGCCTACTTGATCAATTTTTCTCAGGTATCTCTGTGGGATACATGCTCTCTATGTCATTGGCGTATTTAGTTTCGATGACCCGCCTTTTAACCTTGAGCGTCGGAGTCAGTTCACCGGTAAGTTGAGTCCATTCCGAGTCTAATAGCCTAAATTTCTTGACTTGTTCCACCCTGGCAAACTGTTTGGTATGCTTTGCCAGTTCCTGTTCGTAGAGCTTTCCGACCTGGTCGTTTTCGATCAGATCCTTGTTGTCTTTAAAGGAAATATTATTTTCCCCGGCCCACTTGGTTAATTCTTCAAAATTTGGAATAATCAGTGCTGAGAGATACTTCCGCCGATCCCCAATAACGGCCACTTGTTCGATCAGATGAGAGTATTTCAGGCTATTTTCAATGTTTTGGGGAGAAACGTTTTTGCCGCCGGAGGTGACGATGATATCCTTAATCCGGCCGGTAATCGCCCAGCAGCCATCTTCATCCATGGCCGCGATATCACCCGTCCTAAAAAAACCATCCGGGGTAAAGACTTCTCCGGTGGCCTCCTCATTTTTATAATAGCCCAACATTATTTGGGGTCCCTTGGCCAGTAATTCGCCATCCTCTCCGGTGGTCAGGATGGTGTCCTTCATGGCCTTACCCACCTTTCCTGGTTTAATCATCCCTAATCTGTTGACGGTGAGAATCGGCGTTGTCTCGGTCAGCCCAAATCCTTCTAAAATGATAACGCCCATGCCCAGAAAAAAAATAGCGTCTCCGGCAGAAAGCGGTCCCCCGCCTGAAACGGCCAGTTTCAATTTGTCAAATCCCAAGGCGATTTTTAATTTGGAGAAAATCAATTTGTCGGCCAGGGAGTATTTTAGGGAAAGAGCCAGCGGCATGGGTTTGTTGTGGCAGATATAGGGCAAACCTTCCATGGCCAGGCCCATGGCCCAGTTGAACAGGGCTTTCTTGATGGGACCGGCTGTGGCCACTTTGGCTAAGATGCCGGCATGGATTTTTTCATATAACCGGGGGACGCTGATGATCAAGGTCGGCCTGACTTCCACCATGTTTTGCTGAATTTTTGAAAAATCTTCGGCGAAGGCCACCTTGGCCCCGATACCAATGGGCAGGTAATACCCGGCAGTCCGTTCCAGGGAATGGGATAAGGGGAGAAACGATAAAAGGGTGTCTTCTCCTGTGAGGTAATTGCCGAAATCGGTCAGCACTTGATCCACGTTGGCCACAAAATTGGCATGGGACAGCATGACTCCTTTGGGATTTCCCGTGGTGCCGGAGGTATAGATGACGGTAGCCAGGCTCGCTGGGTCAATGGCCTCCAATCGGCGGTCAAATTCGGCCTGGTTCTCTTGGGCCGCACCTTCGGTCATGGCCTCGGTCAACGTCTTTACCTCAGGTACAGGTTCTTTAGGCAGATCAAAGATGACAGAACTTTTGAGATAAGGTAACCTGTCCTTTATTTCCATCACCTTCTGGAGGTGACTTGGGGTTCCGGCAAAGCACATCTTGGCTTCTGAATGATCCAACACATAACGCGCTTCTTCTGCGGAGTTGGTGGCATAGATGGGTACATTTACCGCGCCGATGGATAACACGGCCAGGTCCGCCACCCACCATTCGTATCGATTGGGAGAAAAGACAGCCACGTTGTCGCCGGGATTGATCCCTTGAGAAATTAAATAGGACCCCAGATTCCTGATCATGTCATTCATTGCATTCCAGGAGATGTCAACGTATGCGCCATTCTTTTTATAAGCAACGCAAGCGCGGTCTCCCAATGCTCTCACCTGAGCCTGGAAGATGGCGGGCATGGTTTTCTCTTTCAGCTCTATCACGATGACCCTCCAAATAAAGATGTTCAATCCAAATCTGGGTTTCTATTCATCACCGGTCTTTAATCCGTCTCAGACTCGATGTTATGTTCGCTCAACAGTACCGGCGTTCTTCTCAGTCCTGCTTCCGTGGTCCGGCCTCAAACAGCCAGGCCCGGCTCAAACGAATCCGAGGCTGATCTGAAGGGACAAATCCAGCCGCGACGATCGAGTCCACAACAATCCGAAAGTCCTGGCTGGTCACATGGATTACAGGTTCCACGACCAGGAGCCGGCTTCCATCTCGGAGGCAGCGGCGGACCTGGTCAAAGAACGCCGTTCGATCGTTAATTTCGTGGGCCATCCAAAAAGCCAGAGCGAAGTCCGCTTTTGCGGTGAGGCCGAGCTGATCCGGCCGGCACAGGTGGGGCTGAATACGATCGGCCAGTCCCGCCCATTTGGCCCGGTTAAGCAAGACTCGAAGCATGTCCGGTTGAACGTCCACTGAAATGACTCGTCCTTCCGGGCCGACCAACCCGGCCATCCCGATCGAAAAAAAGCCCATGCCGCAGCCCAAATCCAGCACGGTCATCCCCGGTTTTATTTGCCCGCCCAATAGTTTTTCGGGATTATGAATAAGGCGCCGTAATCGATGATCAAAAGTATAGGCCAGCCACCAGGGGCAGGTATGGTTTTTCATTACTTCTCGTCTCCAACACGGGTCATCGTGTCATTATCGAGTGGCTCTACCTTAAGGGGATCCCTCCTTCGCCAATCGCTTTCCAGAGATTTCTCCTTAGCTTATAATCATTTTTCCATTGATCGAGTATCCGCTGAAAGGAAATCGGATCAAGCTCTTTGGTGGCCGCCAGCCACATGGCATGGGTCGTATAATCGGATTTGTGTTCCACGCCCGGATTGGGAACAAATGTAGCCACGTTTTTTGCCCAAAAGTTGGTCAATGGGGTTATAAATTGTTCTCCGCCCATTCGTTTGAGCCAGATCCGCCGGCTCTTGTCATAGACTGCCCGTCCGTGTGGGCCACGTTCCACAATCCGTAACAAACTGGTAAACATGTTCTTGAGATCGCCCTGTGCGGCCAGGTCTCTGGTCAGGATGAAGAGGAGGGCCCGCTCTTTTGTCAAATCTTGCGTTCCGTGGGTTAGTGAGGTTATCCAGCTTGTCGTCTTGTCGCAAAACCAGCCGGTATTTTTGTCTTGGTCCAGGGCCGCGTCTATCAGCCACTTGATCCAGCAGTCACTAGATTCTTCCATAGACTTGAAGCCCGACCCCAGCGTGGCTTCTAAGACAATCCTTTTCCACTGATCAATCAAGTTGGATACCGCGGGGCGATCAACTTGTTCGACCTCTGCCGAGAACTTATCCCAGTCTGTCGGGTTCTGGTATGTGACTAACTGCAATTTCAAAGCATGGGCTCTGTGGTGCAGGCCCAGTCTCTCGACCGCGCCGATCCAGCCGGTCAGCAGGTCATGAATCGTCTCTTTGATCTGGGCCGGATCGATTCTTGAGTCGGCCATCAACAGGTCCTCTTCCGGGCGCCAAACACGGCCATTCTCCAGACCGATTACCCCGGCCATAGTCTGCTCATAGATTCGATCTGCTTCGGCAAAATCATTTTCTTGGACGGCATGGCTGATTAATGGCGGGCCGTATTCCCAGTTCTGGTGAAAAAGGTCTCGGCAGACCTGAAGATAAGCCGCGTGGTCGAATATTTTGGAATAATTTTGATATATTTGACTCCAGATATTGGCCCCGGGGCTAAGGTATTCTTTCCAAACCGGGTCGTTGACTTGCCGGGCAAGATAATCAAATAGTTGCCGTTGTTCATCCTCGGATAAGGAGAAAAAGAAATCAAAGACCGTTTTTTCGTCCAACTCCAGCAATGCCGGTTGAACCGTAACCTGGACCAGACGATTCAAGAAGGCCTCGGCACCTGGGGCGGCAAGCCATGTCCATTTGAGGAGACACTCCGTAAAGGCCCACCCCAGGTTGTGCGGTCCTTCTGCGGCCATCTTGGAGTCGGGATTAGATATGATCCGGTCTTCAATTTTCTTAACGGCATCCCAAAAGATGCTTTCATTTTCTTCTTTACGGTCGTGGATTACTTTCAATAACGGCAGCATCTTCTTGGTCACTTTATTCATTTCCGAGATGAATTGGCTGGTGTCGGTATAGCCTAACACTTGGGAAGTGACGTGCAGTACGTTTTTGGCTTCGGATTCTTTTGGCGCCTGGCCGACCTTAGGCAATATTTTGCCGAACTCATCCCATAGGTGGTTCCAAATTTCTACAAAGTTTTCTTGGGGCGCAACTTTTTTTAATTCTTCCGGCTCGGCATAGAGAACCTGCGTTACTTTCGTTGAAACGTCGGCGGCCAACTCAGCCAGGACGGCTTTCGTGTCTTTTTCATCCAATATTTTGAAAACAGTATCAAGGAGTTGAACGAGCTGGCCTTTGGTCAAGACGCCCGATAAATTTCGTCCTATAGATTCCTTCATCCTAACCCTCCATTCCTTGGCGCTGACTGCAATAATTTAATACCTTGAGTATCATGGTATCGGACTGAATTCATAAAAAATATCCCCCAGATCTATTTTTTTGGGGCCGGCGTGAGTGGCGCTCACGGGGATGCCTGGTTAATCGGCAAGAAGGTGAAACAAGATCGCAGAACCACCCCGGCCGGCCCTTCATCATTAAAGATCATTGATATAGCGGGTTCTTTCCAAAAGGTCAAGGTGCAAGGGCTGACGGAAATGGTTATATACAAGAAAATATTAGTATATTAGTCTGTTTAACTGGTTACTTTCTATTTTGGCCAAAACATTATAACCAAACAATCAAGGCCGGTTTTATTGTCAATGATGCCTGTCTCTGAAAGAAATAAATCGGTTTGCCGGGTGGATCTGCTAAATTTCTCTTGACAAAGAAAACGCTTTTTATATAGTTAGTCCTTTTAACGCTTGATCATGGTTTTTTCATAAGAACAGCTAACTAGTTATTAAACAAGGATAACAAGACTTATTGGAAGTCCTTTGGAATTTGTCGAGGTCTCTTGAAAGTAAAATTTACCGATATCCCTGACGGTGGCCTAACAGTTTCTTTTTCCAAAGATACGGATTGGTTTGACGACCTCCAAGATCAATGGAGCGAGCAGGGTGCCGCGGTGCTGTTGTGCCGGCCGGTACAGACCGAGGTTCGGGTAAGAAAGTCCGGTCGGCATGTCATTCTTGCAGGACGAGTCGTCACCGCTTTGGCATTGGTCTGTAGCCGTTGCCTGACCGACTTTGAATACCAGGTGGACTTGACTTTTGACCAGGGGCTGAGCCCGAGGGAGGAAGAAGCCTCCACCGAAGAAATGGAACTGACCAGGGACGACCTGGAGTTTGATTTTTACGACGGAGAAGAAATTGACCTGGACCGGGTGGTTCGGGAGAATATCTTGTTATCCGTGCCCATTAAGCCGATTTGCGCCGAGTCTTGCCGGGGCCTGTGTCCCAGGTGTGGAGTTGACCTGAATAAGGAAATATGTCAATGTCAAACGGCTCGGAAAGAATCGAAATTCGGCGTGCTGGCCTCTCTTAAAGAAAAGTTGGAGCGCCCCAAAGGTGATACCTGAAGAACTAATTATTCTAAGGCGATGCGCCTCGATAGTCAGATTTATTGTCAGATTTATTGAAGGTTATTATATAGACCTATTGAGTTGCTTAGCGCCTCTCCGGCGCTGTTAACAGCCCTTTACGGCGTCTGCCGGAAAACAAGGGCAAGAAGGAGAAGAAAATGGCCGTTCCCAAAAGAAGGAAATCAAAAGCCAGAAAGAATACTCGCCGGTCCCATGATCATGTGACCCTCCCGAATGTGGTCTTATGTCCCCAGTGTAATGAACCCAAAATGCCCCATCGGGTCTGCCTCAGTTGCGGAGTCTATAAGGGCGAAACCGTCTTGGAAGTTGAGGGCTAGCCTGTTGGACAAAGATATTGGTGAAGAAATCCTCACCGGTCTCTGTGATAACGGCAGCGGTCGGTCTGAATGATCGTAGATCAATAACCGGGAAATAAAAGAAGCAGAAAACAGATATGCTCGAGTTTGTTTCTGCGTTGGTAGATTATGATAAATGTGGCCGTTGATGCCATGGGCGGTGATTATGCCCCTCAAGCAGTGGTGGAGGGGGCCGTCATGGCGGTTCGAGAGTCTAAGTATGAAGTCACCCTGGTCGGGGATGAGCGGCGGATAAAAAAAGAACTGGCCGGTAAGAGTTACCCGGATAGGCTGTTCATTCACCATGCCGGTGAAGTAGTGGAAATGAGTGAAGCCCCCGCGGCGGCCATTAAAAAGAAAAAAGATTCATCTATTCGGGTCGCTTTTGAGCTGGTTAAACAAGGCCGGGCTCAGGCAGTGGTCAGTGCCGGCCATTCCGGGGCCACTATGGCAGCCGGGGTGATCATATTAGGGCGGCTTCCAGGGGTGGAACGTCCGGCTTTGTGCGTCCAGATGCCGTCGGCTAAAGGCCAGACTGTTTTTATTGATGTCGGGGCAAATGTGGATTGCCGCCCCAGCCATTTACTTCAGTTCGCCATTATGGCCGAGGCCTTTGCCAAGGGCGTGTTGCACGTGGAAAACCCCTCGGTCGGGTTGCTGAGTATTGGAGAAGAAGATACCAAAGGTAACGAACTGGTCCTGGCCGCGGGAGAGCTATTACGAAATAGTGATCTCAATTTTATCGGCAATGTGGAAGGCCGGGATATTCTAATGGGTAAGGCCGATATCATTGTCTGTGACGGATTTGTCGGTAATGTTTGCCTTAAGCTGGCCGAGAGCATGGCTTTTGCCATGAGAAAGCTGATGAAGCAGGAAATGAAGGGTGATTACCTGTCCCGGTTGGGATACTTACTCCTCAAAAGCGGGTTCAACAGGTTTAAACGCCGAATCGATTACGCAGAATATGGTGGCGCCCCGTTATTGGGCATCAATGGTGCGGGGATTATCAGCCATGGGGTCTCTTCGTCTAAGGCCATGAAGAATGCTATTTTATCGGCGGCGGAATATATCAAGAATGGGGTAAATGACGTTTTAATCGAACGGTTAAAACAGTACCACACCCGAGATGACAAGGTCTAGCTTAAGCCCGCGGCCACCCTTAACTGAGGATAGGACATGGATTATCTGCTTAGTGAAAATGAATTGATGGTTAAAGACCTGGCCAGGAAAATCGCCGAGGAACGGATCTTGCCGGTTCGGGCCGAGCTGGATGAAAAAGAACAATTTCCCCACGAAATCATAAAGGTATTGGCTGAATCAGATCTCTTCGGCCTGATTATCCCGGAAGAGTATGGCGGATTCGGGGGGGGGTGTCTGATCAATTGCCTGGCCGTGGAAGAGATTAGCCGGGTTTGCTGCGGGGTGGCCACCAGTTATGCGGCCAGCGGCCTGGGGACCTATCCGATCTTTCTTTTTGGTAATGACGACCAGAAAAAGAAATATCTTCCCGATTTGGCTTCAGGCAAGAAAATTGCTGCGTTTGCTCTGACGGAGTCTACGGCCGGGTCAGATGCCTCGGGCATCCGGACGACTGCTGCCCGTCAGGCTGACGGATATCTCCTGAACGGAACAAAGCAATGGATTACCAATGCCGGCGAAGCGGATGTCTATGTCATCATCGCCATCACCGACCGCCAAAAGGGACCCCGCGGCGCCAGCGCCTTTATCGTTGAAAAGGGTGATCCGGGATTTACCTTCGGTAAAAAAGAAAAGAAGATGGGCATACGTTCTTCCACCACGGGGGAACTGATTTTTTCCAATTGCCTTATCCCCGCCGACCGACTACTCCGCCGGGAAGGGATGGGGTTTGTTGCGGCCATGCACACCCTTGATAAATCCAGGCCCGGCGTCGGTTCTCAGGCTGTTGGAGTTGCCCAAGGGGCGCTGGAAGAGGCCATCAAATACGCCAAAGAAAGAGTTCAGTTTGACCGTCCCATTATTTCATTTCAGGCGGTCCAGCACATGCTGGCCGATATGGCCACCCAGGTCGAAGCGGCGCGGGCACTGGTCTATGCCGTAGCCAGGTTCGTGGATAGCGGGGCAAAAGATATCTCCAAGGTCTCGGCCATGACGAAACTCTTTGCCACCGACATGGCCATGAAAGTGACTACCGACGCCGTTCAGATTCTGGGCGGGCATGGTTACATGCGTGATTATCCGGTGGAAAAAATGATGCGTGACGCCAAAATCCTTCAAATTTACGAAGGAACCAACCAGATTCAACGGAATGTCATCGGTCAGGAATTGAATAAAGAATTTTCCCGCAAAACATGATTAACCAGGGCTAACCCGGTTCGCTTCTTCGCCCTGCCCCCGAGTCAATGACCGGCAAGGAGCAACCGGTAACGAGCAACCAGGGTAGTGTTCCCACCCGTCATCCCTAATCGGTATTTATCTTTGACCAGGGCCGAATTATGCGTATCGCCGTTTGCATCAAACAAGTTCCGGACGCCAAAAACGTCAAGCTGGATGAGAAAACATATACCCTCAAACGAGAGGGGGTCGAATCCATCATCAATCCTTTTGACATGTATGCCCTGGAAGAGGGGCTGCGGATTAAGGAAAAGATGGGTGGTACGGTGACCGTCATCAGCATGGGGCCGCCCCAAACCGAGTCGTCTCTCCGGGAAGCCGTATCTTATGGAGCTGATGAAGCCGTCTTGCTCAGTTCTCGGGCCTTTGCCGGGGCCGATACTCTGGCCACTTCAAAGACTCTGGCCCACGGGATCAAAAAAATCGGCTTTGATCTGATTATCTGTGGGAAACAGGCGATAGACGGCGACACCGCCCAGGTCGGCCCGGAACTGGCCGCGCACTTGGGCCTGCCCCATGTCTCCTTTGTTAGGAAAGTCCGGGAAATTACGGAACAGAACCTGACCGTGGAGCGGCTCATGGACGATGGCTATGATGTGGTCCGGTTGCTTTTGCCGGCTTTAATAACCGTGGTCAAAGAGATCAACCTGCCTCGAATGCCTTCCCTTAAAGGAAAAATGCGGGCAAAGAAAATTGAGGTCTCAGCCTGGGGACCGGCCGAAATTGGATTGGATGATGCCCAGGCCGGTCTGGCCGGATCGCCCACCAAGGTGGTCAAGGTCTTCGCCCCCCAGCCACGGGGCAAAAGAGAACTCGTTGTGGGTGACCCGGCAGTCCAGGCGGCTTCGCTCCTGGATCGGCTGACCGATGACGGGATATTGAAGATAAGCAGATAATTAAATTACAGCAGCCTGATGCCGAATTCCATCATTTCGTGAAAAACAAATCGCAGGGGATGCAGAGGTTACGCACACCGCCTATCGGAATGAAAGATTTCCATCGACCGGCTAATGGAGTCTCATCAACGTGAACCAAGATACCAGCCAAACCCCTACCGGGATATTCGTAGACAAAGATAAATGCACTGGTTGCGGCAATTGTGCCGACACCTGCCCCTTTGGGGCGATTTTGGTGGACGAGACAGCCGTTATCGGCGAGGGATGTAACCTGTGCGGGGCCTGCGTCGATGCTTGTGATTTTGATGCCATTTACATCTTGGGGAAGAAGGAAGCGACCTTAACTGGATCCGACGACAGCCGGGGGGTTTGGGTCTATGCCGAGCAAAGGGAAAAAGTCCTGGCCCCCGTGTCCATGGAGTTGCTGGGAGAAGGGCGGCGCCTGGCCGACATCCTGGGCTGCCCGCTTTCTGCTGTGTTGCTGGGTCATCAGGTGGCCGGATTGGCTGATACCCTCTTCGCGTTTGGGGCCGATGTGGTTTATCTGGCTGATCATCCCGACCTGGATGGGTTTACCGACGATCGTTATTCGGCTGTTTTAACAGATTTAATTACGGAATATCGACCGAATATCGTGCTGGCCGGGGCCACGGCCGTGGGGCGCTCGTTTATCCCCCATGTGGCCGCCAAGCTGGGAACGGGATTGACCGCTGACTGCACCGGGTTGGACATTGATCCTCAAAACCTGTTGCTGCAAACTCGCCCTGCCTTTGGGGGCAATATCATGGCCACCATCGTTTGTCCCGAACGGCGTCCTCAAATGGCCACCGTCAGGCCCAGAGTGATGAAACGGCCGACCGCCCAGCCCGGAAGAAAAGGTCAACTGGTCCAGGTGTCGTTAAATCATAGCGGGTTTAAGACCAGCCTGATGGAAGTCGTTCAGGAATTGACCGATCAGGTTAATCTGGCCGAGGCAGAGATCATCGTGACCGGCGGCCGGGGGATGCAGTCGGCCAAAAATTTTCAGTTGATCTATGAATTAGCCGGGTTGCTGGGTGCGGCCGTGGGCGCTTCTCGGGGCGCGGTGGATGCCGAGTGGCTTTCTTACGCCCATCAAATAGGCCAGACCGGCAAAACAGTTAATCCTAAGCTCTACATCGCAGTCGGCGTCTCCGGCGCTGTACAACATCTGGTTGGAATGCAGTCATCGGATGTGATCGTGGCTATCAATAATGATCCCCATGCGCCCATCTTCAACGTGGCCACCTATGGCCTGGTGGGGGATCTTTTTGAAATCGTACCGGCATTAATCGAAGGCATCAAGGCCCGAATGGGGATTTGATGTTGCATGTTACCTGTTACCTGTTACATGTTACAAGTTACATGTCATTGACTTAAGCGACGGACAATCGTGCTAACTTTTTTAAAATAGACCATTCCGATTAAGCCCCAACGG
>JADFYA010000480.1 GCA_015233285.1 Deltaproteobacteria bacterium
CCGGCTAAGAACAAAGGCCTGAATATGACTGATGATTTTTTCAAGATTTTGATCGGCCGGCCATGGGTTTTCCATGCGGTGCCCAGGTAACTTGAACTCATTTTGCCTTGCCAAAAAATTGGTTTTGGAGTAAAATAAAGACAATAAGTTGTGAAGGTGCCGCAATCCACATAAGGAGGGACGGATGGAAACACTGAAATTGAGACTCAAAGACCAGAACATCAAGGCGGAAATATTGTCTTTCTTGAAAGCTTTCCCGCCGGATTATCTTGAGATAACTGAAGAAATAGAAGGTGAATGTGATGAATGGTATCTTGCCCCGGTATCCGATGAAGAACAGGCTGACATTGAGGAAGAATTAAAAGACCCGGATTGCCGTGTCGTCGCCTACGAAGAACTTATAACTATCGAAATATGAAAAAGAATCTCGATCTAAGAATTCAGTATTCCGGCAAGGCATCAAAGTTTTTAAATAGAAACGATAAGATTATTGATCGGGATCAAGTCAGAAACTTCGTCGTTGCCGCCGTTAAAGAAATCATGAGAATTGAGCATAGTCTTTCACCATTCCGACATCTTTTGCCTTTGTCTGGAAATACGGTGGATCCTCATTAAGATTGACGTCCGGCCTGGCGAATCTTGCCGGCCCGAGGCTTGGGTTTCACTTTTTGGTAGGTGAGCCTGGCCGTCTTCGTTCTTTTCTGAATGCTCACCGTCCGATTCTTAGACTTAAGCCGCTGGGTGGAGACTTGAATATTCTTGCCCCGTTTTTTGGCCGCCAGGGAGACCCGGTTAGGTCCGGACCGGCGAGAGAGGATTTGCCTCTTTTTGGCTCGGCTACCGGCGGACTTCAGCCCGATTGGCCGGGGTCCATCCGGGATGGTCAAGGCTGCCATTGAGCCGGGTTCATCAATTGTCACATTTTTCCATTTATTTTCCGGCGGGGCTGACTGGGCGTTAGCCGAAGAGACATCCGCGGCGCCCAGAAATTTGGTGTAAAAATAGAATTTTTTGAGATAAACCAGGGTTTCGGGGAGAATACTGCAAAAGCTTTGCTGGTAATCTTTATCGTTTGGAGCGCAGGTGTAATGCCGGTCCATCCAGGTGTGGCCCAACTGCTGAATACTCCGATTCACCCGCCCCGGACCGGTGTTGTAAGACGCGGCCATAAAGGGATGCATCTTAGCCGGATTATTGGCCAGCCATTGCCGCTTGATCTGTTGGTTGCGTTCCTGGTCAGAGGTAAAAATTAGTTTTTCCAGGTCATAATCCAAAAGCATGGCCTGGGCCTTGATGGCCGTCAGATGATCCAGGGCCCCCGGATCAAATGGCCGGGTTACGACATGTGGATAGAACCTTCTCATATCGTCCCAGCTTGGCCGGGTAAATTGGGCCAGTCCCCAGGCCCCGGCATGACTCCGCCGGAATCTGTAGGTGTCTTTAGCGTTGGCGCCCAACAGAACGAGCGTCCGGTGCATGAGATTAATCCGCTCTAGCTGGCTGTTCTGCTGCTGAAAGGCGAAGGGGTCCACATGTTCAATCATCAGAATCTCGAAAACCAATTCCGCCGGCACCACTCGCGTCACCAATAAATTGGGAAAGGCCAAAGAATGGATCTGGTTCCGATCCAGCTCGGCATAGGCCTGGTTTATCACTCCATCAAGGTATTTCACGCCTTCCCGGACCAGTTCCCGGCAAGCTATTTCTTGGGAGAACGGGGTGTAAACAAACTGGATGATGTCGTCCCCTTCTCTCATGGGGCGCTTAATGGCCAGGCAGGCGTACCGGGAAGGACCGGAAACGGTGTAATCAGAGTTTATTCCGTTGGTTTTCCGCTTGGTCACAGTTATCCGCGAGTCAGGAACCTGAACGCCCGTTTCCCGGATCTCCCCGCCGGGGTCTTCCCAGAAAGATAATAGAAATATCTTCCTGGCGTTTAAATCCAGGACAGCCATCCTGATTTGCTTCCCAGTGATTAGAGAGCCGTGTTGCTGGTACTGGCAGACCGGAGCAAGGGACGCCAGACGTCGAGCTTCATGAACCTTGGTGATGAAGCCCTCTCCCAGATAGGGCAATCCGCTTTCCGAGGCATAGAGCCGGGCGGTACTTATTCCGGCCTCTGCCGGCAGGACCCCGACCAGGCAAAGAAGAAAAAGAACCGTCAATGAGGCCCGAAATGCAGTAAGTCGCCAACCTTTATTAATGAATGACATATAGACCATCCTTTTGTTTCTTTCAATCAATCACATCTACCACAGTATTTTGGTCTTTTCAATACCGAACACAGTCCTCGGACTAAGACTGCGGCGGAGTCTCTAAAATAAGAATAGCGCAAACGACGCTGAGACCATCCCAGGGGAACCTGATGGTTTCGGTTGTCTTTTACGCTGAGCCATTAACGCTGCTTATGCCAGATGCTATTTTTAATCGGCGCTATTTTAGATT
>JADFYA010000481.1 GCA_015233285.1 Deltaproteobacteria bacterium
GCAACAAACAAGAACCGATCATAGGATATTTTGAAAGTCTCAGCATGTCTTTAAGGGCTGGATGGATCCGCCAGGCGTAGACTGGAGTGAAATCCAAAGTCCGGACCAGCCACGCGGCCAGGGCCACTTCCGCTAAAGCGCCAACCACATGACCGATGACGGCGCTGTTTATGCCCCAGGCCCGATGTCCCAAAAACATGGCCACCAGGACCAAAATATAATGGACACCACGGATGGATTCACTTAACCCGAATTTTTGAAACGAGCCATAGGTCGCGGCTAAGAAAGTGGCAAAGATGGCCGCCGGAACCATCGGGAGCAGCTTCATCGTCATATTCATGACCAGGCCGACGGCTTCCTTTTGGGCGCCTAACAATTGGGGAAAGGGCCGGGCATAGACCAGGACAACGATGACCAGAACGGCGGCCAGGGAGATCAATCCCAATAGCAGCGTAGAGGAACCAAAGATGCGGCCGGCTTCCCCTGGCTCCTTGATTCGATAATCGACAAAGACCGGGACTACGACGCTATTAATGGGGTTGATGACTATCCCGGACACCATGTTGATCATAACCAGGGCCAGAAAAAAGGCGTCGGTCAGGTTTCCGGCGCCAAATAGTCCGGCCATATAAACCGGGAGCCAAAATCCGAGAAAGGTGGCCAGCCAACCCATCCAGGTGACAAAAAAGGTGTCTTTAAAAATGACCAGGTTGATGGAAGTCAAGGGGCCTCATGGTCGGGTTGCTGGTTACGCGTTATTGTTTTGGTCCGGATACGGAGATCATCCGCCACAATTTTTCCGAGAATGTCCGGTGTGAGGGATCAAAATTCGCGGTGCAGACTATTTTTAAGTACCTGGTGTTTATGGTTAGGTCCTTGATGGTCAAGCAAAGAATGACGTAATTGTCGGTATCTTTCGTCTTAGTCTCGGCGTGGGCCGGGCCGGTGTAACGGGAGTAGGTTTTGTTATCAGGAGAAGTGTAAAAGGCTAAGGTGTTGCCGGCAAAGATCGTTTTCCCGCCCTTTTCAGATAGGTTGCCAACCAATTTAATGGTATCGATCCGCTTTGGCGAACCCAAATCCGCCCCGATAGAGGCGTGGTTGACTCCGAAGGAGACTTCATCCAAAGGAATCCACAGATTGATCGGGGTGGATTCCGGCTGGGGGTCATTGAAGATAATCCCTGGGATGGCCGGCAGCACATTGGGGCCACGAATCGCCCGGTCTTCCGGGTCAGAGTCGGCCGCCCACCCAGATGCCGGAAGGCATACGACAACGGCCAGCAGGACATAAATCAGTGCCTTAGTAAAAAGAGATTCTATCCGGTGATAGGGGAAATGCTCAATGGCTGAATATATATCCCGCATGTAACCAACCCCTCTTCAATCCGCGGCCTTAGTTTTGCCGCTGGTGACAGCCGCTGGAAGATATTCTTGAGTTTGCCGGTCCACTCGATAAAGGCACCGAACACAGTAAGACTCTTTAACACCAAATTGCCGCACTTGTCGATAACAATTCTTTATCCGGGTTAGCCGGGTAAGACAATGCTTTTTGCCGGCGTTCATCGGATTATCGGGATAAGGATTCACGGCCGCAACTGCTCCAACGGCGCCTGGGGGTCAACCCCGTGGAAAAAAATGGCCAACCAGATTTCTAAAATCAACAACATCCATAACCGATGGCCGTGATTGACCCGGCCCGCCAGGTGTTCCTGGAACAACTGGGTCACGCTCTCCGGTCTGAAAAACTCATTGATTCCGGCCGCAGGATGTTCCAGGATCCTTTTGGCCGTAAGACCAAACCCACCCTGAAACCAGGCATCCAGAGGGATGGCGAAGCCTTGCTTGGGCCGATAAATTACCTCCGGAGGCAGCAGGCGTTTGGCCAGACTCTTTAGCAGGCGTTTGTGCACTCCCTGACTCACCTTATAATCCACCGGTAAAGAGGCCGCCAACTCGATCAACCGGTGGTCGAGAAAAGGTGACCGCGTCTCCAGGCCATGGGCCATAGCCGCGATATCCATCTTAACCAACAGATCATCTGGTAGATATGTGTGTGTATCTATGTATAATATTTTCTCTACTACGTTGGAAGAAGCCGCTTCGGCCTGGGCCAGGAGTTCTTCCGTGTCTTCAACGTAATTGAACACGTCTGGGATAAGCCCTTCCCGGTAAAGGCTCTGTTTCCTCTCCGGAGTAAAAAAAATGGGAAAATATAATGATCTGGCCTCGGGAAACAGGAGGCCGGTCCAGATCCGATGGAGTGGTCCCTGACCACCTTTTCCGGGATTGATCAGCCGCCTAAATTGGGACCTGATCCCGGCTCTGATGCCCCGAGGCAAACGGTGCCACCAGGCGGCCAGGGGATGAATCCGGTATTTGCCATAACCACAACACAATTCATCGCCGCCGTCACCATTCAAAGCCACCG
>JADFYA010000482.1 GCA_015233285.1 Deltaproteobacteria bacterium
CGTCACCGCAGCGGTGGTTGTAGTAGTCCTTACGGTTCCTGTTTTTACTCGGTTGGGATCAGAGTTCATGCCTCCTTTGGATGAAGGGTCGCTTTTGTACATGCCCACAACCCTGCCCGGGATCTCGGTGACCGAAGCTCAAAAGCTTCTACAACTGCAAGATAAAATGATCAAGACCTTCCCCGAGGTGGAGCGAGTCTTCGGCAAAGCCGGGCGGGCCGAGACAGCCACGGATCCGGCCCCCTTCTCCATGATGGAAACGGTAGTGCTCTTAAAGCCTCCCCCTCAATGGCCGAAAGTACCCCGCTGGTATTCCGACTGGGCCCCGGATTGGTTACAGGGCATTTTGCGCCGCGCCTGGCCGGATCACAAAAGCACCCAGGAACTGATCTACGGCCCCGGTGGATTAAACGAGACCATCCAAATCCCCGGGGTGACCAACGCCTGGACCATGCCCGTCAAGGCCCGCTTGGACATGTTGACGACCGGAGTTAGAACACCGGTCGGAATCAAGATTTTAGGACCGGATTTGAACAAGATCCAAGAACTCGGCCAACAAATTGAAAAGGCTTTGAAAAATGTCCCAGGCACCACGAGTGTCTTTGCCGAACGGACGGCCGGTGGTTATTTTATTGATTTTGTCTTGAAACGTGACCAAATGGCCCGCTATGGTCTAACCGTTAAACAAGTGGAACTGGCCGTTACATCAGCCGTAGGCGGCGAAAACATTACCACCACCGTGGAAGGACGCGAACGGTATCCGGTTAATGTGCGTTATTTTAGGGATTACCGTAATTCGATTGACCGGCTGCAACGAACCCTGGTGGCGACCATGGACGGAACCCAGATCCCCATGGTTGAGATCGCCGATATCAAGTTATTGTCGGGTCCGGGGATGATCCGGGATGAAAACGGCCGGTTAAGCGGCTATGTCTATGTGGACCTGGGCGATCGCGATGTGGGTGGTTATGTAGCCGAGGCCAAACAAGTGGTTCAAGACAAAGTACAACTCCCGGTCGGTTATACTCTGGTCTGGAGTGGGCAATATGAGTTTATGCAGCGGGTTTCGGAAAGACTCATGTTCGTCATCCCGATTACTCTGTTCATTATCTTTCTGCTTATCTACTTCAACACCGGGTCCGCAGCCAAGACATTGATCATTTTTCTGGCTGTCCCCTTCTCGGCCGTCGGAGCGGTTTGGTTCCTCCATTTCTTGGGCTATAACATGAGCATAGCGGTCTGGGTAGGATTGATTGCCCTGATGGGCGTGGATGCCGAGACCGGTGTCTTTATGCTGCTTTATCTCGACTTGGCCTATTATGCCATGCGGGATAAAGGATTGATGAAATCCCGGGAGCAGTTGCGTGAAGCGATTGTGGAAGGTGCCGTCAAACGGCTCAGGCCGAAGTTTATGACCGTGGCGGTAATGTTCACGGGCCTGGTGCCCATCATGTGGTCGACCGGAACCGGATCGGATGTCATGAAACGTATCGCCGCGCCCATGGTCGGAGGAATTTTCACTTCGTTTATTATGGAGTTGCTGGTTTATCCGGCCATCTACGAAATATGGCGTTGGTACTTCTATGTGCGTAAAGAAAGCGGCGAATCAAGGGAGTCTAACTTGCTGATAAACGCAGAGTAAGTCGCCGAGCACAAGTCCGAGGAGAGAATGATGCCCAAAAAGAATTGCTGGGAGTTCCAAAAATGTGGACGTCAACCGGGAGGTGATCAAGCCGATAAACTGGGAATTTGCCCGGCATCTATTGAGGAAGCAGCAGATGGTCTCAATGACGGCCACATGGGCGGCCGGTGTTGTTGGGTCATTGCCGGGACCTTATGCGGCGGAGAGCCCCAGGGCAGCTATGCGTCGAAACTTAGCACCTGTGTCTCATGTGAATTCTACCAACTGGTCCATCAGGAGGAAGGAGTCTCATTTGAAGCAGAGGCTTCTCCTCCCCAGAGAGCAAACGAATAAGACTATGCAAAGAATACCGTGAATAATGCGGGAGCGCCGTCATGGACGGAACTCCAAGCCTCATGACCCGCTTAACCGACATCACGCGGCTGTCGGGTCCGGAACAGCTTCCGGCAATGTGGTGTCTTTCTCCCCTTGATTTATTCATCGGGATTAAAGTCACCGTCGATTATCTCGGTTAAGACACCGCACATCTCAGATGGAGGCTGAATAAAAGCATAACGGCTACCCATCAGCGATCGGGGTTCTTGGTCAATCGTCTTGATCCCCTTGTCCTGCAGTTCCTTCAAACCCGCCGTCACGTCGGCCACCTTATAGGAAACCAAGAAAACCCCTTCACCCTGGCGCCGGATAAATTTGGAGACTTCACCGTCCGGGGTAGTGGATTCCATTAGTTCTAAAGCCACCTCGCCGATATAATACCTGGCCACCTTAATCTT
>JADFYA010000483.1 GCA_015233285.1 Deltaproteobacteria bacterium
ACCGGGCCAATTGTTGACCGGCGTCCGGCTGAAAAAATCGGCTGATTATAACGTGCATCACTTCGAGAAGGTAGGCCAAAGAAAGGCCCTGGCCATCGCCGTGGTCAGTCTGGCGGCTGTCCTCAAGGTGTCCGACTCCGGCCGGATAGAAAAGGCCCGTCTGGCCTGGGGTAGTGTCGGGCCGACAGTGATCAGGTCTGTGGAGGTTGAGAACGCCCTGGAGGGCCGGATTATCTCCCGAAATACCCTGGGCCGGGCCGCGGCTCTGGCCCAGACAGCCGTATCGCCCATCGACGATATCCGGGCCAGCGTGGCTTATCGTTGCACCGTAGCCGGAAACCTGCTGTTGAGATTGATTAACTACGCTCGTTAAAGACCATGACCGGCAGTGCAGTAACCAGGCGGCCGGCCCAGAAAGATACCTATAGAGAGACAGGGTGGGGCCATAATGCCGGCTGATGACAAACTATTCACCAAAGAATTTGTGGCGCTGAATGGAGTGATTTTTATAGCCTTCAGCAACATGGCGATATTTTATGGATTTGAACGGTTTCTGGCCACCTTGCCCATCGCCCCCAAATGGTTTGGTCTGTTAATCGGTCTATTTGCCCTGGCCACCCTGATCATCCGGCCGGTGATCAGTCCGTGGTCTCATCCCGGCAATGCCAAAAAATGGATGACCTATGGGATCGTTTCGGTCATCATTTCGTTATTGCTGTATCATTTGGCCGTCAACTGGTGGGCCATGTCTCTGATTCGGGTGTTTCACGGGGCCGGTCATACGGTCTTGGTCACCGCCGCCACCGCCTTGATTGTTAGTTATATCCCGGAGAAGAGGAGCGGCCAGGCTTTCGGGGTTATCACCGCGCTGACGCTGGTGCCCTACGGACTCATTCCTCCACTGGCCGGGCTGGTGTCCAGATCTACCGGCAGCTTTCTCTATTTGATGGATGCCTCGGCTATAATGCTGGTCCTGGCCTTTCCTTTGTTGGCCCTGATCAGGGGCAAGACAACAGAGGGGGAAGCCCGGCGGAGGGACCGGATAAGGTGGCCGGAGATTGCGAATATCTTGAAGGATCGAAATGTTATCCTGTTGCTGCTGAGTTGTCTATTGGTCTGGACGGCTTTTGCGCCCGTCTTTTTTCTCGTTGATGGTTACGCCAAAAAAATTGGGGTGATGGATACCGGCTGGTTCTTCACCGCCTCAGTCTTCACCGAGATATTCGTCCGCCTGGTGGCCGGGAAGTTATTTGACAAAATCAGTAAGGTCATTTTGTTGGCTGGATCTGCGGCCTGGCTCATCTTGGGCTACCTGGCTTTGGCTCATTGCTCGACCGCGGCGGAACTGTATATTCTGGGCGCTTCCCTGGGATTAGGGTGGGGCGTGGCCATGCCGGTGATAAACGGCCTGATGTTCGACACCTCGTCCTCCAGACACAGACCATTATTGACCAATTTGCTTTTCGAGATGTACCAGGGCGGCTTTTTACTGGGTCCGGTGGTCGGCACATATGTCATGAACAACCAGGGATATCACGCCCTCTATTATGTGTGCGGAGGGTTGATCGCCATCGTCCTGGTTTTGACACCCTTTATTCGCACCCATCCCACGGCGGGTGAAGCCGGACTATCAAACGTCTAAGGCTGCATATCAGTTATCAACCATTCTAATATCTTCCTCAACGGATGTTCATGAAAGATTTTTGAGTGGCCGACCAGACCGGAGGGGCCTGGTCAGCCATGGTGCAGGGATAAGAAAGAACAGGGAGGATGGGACGATGATCAAAAAGATTAAATTGCCATAGCCTCGGTTAAGAGGTTGGGGCGGCTTAAAGATCGCCTCAGTGTGGCTTATTTGCTGTATTTGTCGATCCACTCATCGGTCAGAGACTTGCCTGTTTTAGGGTGATCCTTCTTTTTGGCCAGGCGATCCTGCTTGTGTTTATCCAATTGCGCTTGTTGTTCCGGAGTCAGGACCTTTGCGATCTGGGCCTTCACCTGAGCCCGATTGACGATCATTTCCTCAACAGCCGCGGCCACTGGTTTATAAGCGGCTCGAATGGCAGCTTCGGTGGCGTTGGGAGTGCTCATCGCGGTGCGGAGGTTCTGTTTGGCCGTTTTAAGGTTGGCCCGCAACGTCTGGCTCTGAGCTTTATTGGATTTAAGGATGGTTGCGATGGATTTTTTCTGAGCATCGGTCAGATCGAGTTTCGTCAGCGAATTTAGAATTCCACATGAACGCTTGTGGTGAAATCCGCCATAGGCGACGGCTCCGGAGACTGCGCCAACCATCACAAAGACCAGCATGAAGAAAACGATTAATGCCCTTTTCATAAATGCATTCCTTTCTGTTAATTAAAAACATGGTCTTGAATACCTCGTTTGATCAAAATCAA